>JAITSW010000150.1 GCA_031287505.1 Propionibacteriaceae bacterium | reverse complement strand
CCACTGATAACGGTGTGATTCGCGGGGTTCCAACTGCGGAGCAGGTGGATACTACGGGTGAGCACGATCAAGCCCGAATTACGTTTTCCGAGCGCAGTTGCCGATGCCAGAATGCTCGTAGTTGCTACTTCGGCGGTGCCGTCGACGCCCGGACGACCAGGCTGACAGGCAACACCTCGCTAATCGGCCTTTCGCCGCGAATTGCCTTCAACAGATGAATGACCGCATGCTCTCCCATCTGGCTCAAAGGGGAATGAACGGTGGTCAACGGGATAGGCAGGTGGGCGACCACCGGGATGTCGTTGTAGCCAATGACAGACAGCTCATCTGGAACCCGCAACCCACGTTGCTGGGCGGCACCCAGGACACCGATCGCAGCCATGTCGTTGACCGCGAAGATGGCTGTTGGCGGCTGCGCCAGGCTCAACAGCGAGTGCGCACCGATAACCCCGCCTTCGGCTTCAAAATCTGTGTGGGTAATCAGTGCTTCGTCAATTTCGATACCAGCGGCATTCAGCGCATCCCGATAGCCGAGCAACCGGTCGAATCCAGTGCTGGCGTGCCTGGATCCGGCGATGATGCCGATACGGGTGTGCCCCAGGTTGATGAGGTACTCCGTAGCCAGACGCCCGCCTTCCCGATCATCGCAGATAACCGATGGAAGCAGATCGCCCTGATGCCGGTTGGCCGCGAGTACCGGAATTGGCAGTTCGCGCAGGCGATCAACAAACACCGATTCGTCTCTGTGGAGAGAGGTGAGAATCAGGCCGTCGACCCGGTGGGAAAGCAAAAACTCAACACTCCTAAATTGTTCGCCCATATCGTCCGGCGGAGTGGAAAGCAGCATCTGATACCCGGAATACCTTGAAGTGGCCTCTATCGAATGACACAAAATGGACACCATGACATCGTGAAGGCGCGGGCTAACCACGCCAATCGACTGCGTGCTGCTGGTGCGCAATCCAGCTGCCACCCGATTCGGGCGATACCCCAAACGGTCGGCAACTTCCAAAACTCGAACGGCTGTCTCACTCTGCGCACTCTCCGGGCCAGCTCGTAACACCCGGGAGACCGTGGAAACGTGCACGCCAACCGTTTTTGCGATCGTTCTCAGATTGATGCCGTCTGATTCCGCCTTCACGACATTTTCATGCGGAGACCTGCCAGCGTGCTGATCAGATAGCTGTTCAGATTTGTTCATCAGCTCCGTCCTGCAATCGATGTCTCCAATCCTTTCACAGTGCAACGGCTCGCGCGGTCGGAAACCCGGCACGGCCAAGATCGGTTGGACGGCATCGAGAAGCCGCCAAAGGCAGTGGATGAGCCTTCGCATTCGCGAAGACCCCTTCACGTTTTACCTAGGATGTGTTTTCCAGTTGGCCTTCCTATTTTCTGGCCTCTCTTGGATAGGCAGCGACGGTTCCGTCAGAACATTTTCAACCTCGTTGAGTTGGAGATACCTACTAGCAAGCACCTCGGCAAACTCTCCCTTGGTAAAGTGACAACCGCAAAGGAATTAAGACTTAGGACAGCCAGAATATGACAAGCACCATTCCACCCACTCTGGAGTTGGCCACCCCAAATCCGGAATTGCGGCGAGCTGCCACCGGTCCGGCGATCATCAATCTACTGCGCGAACATGACGGCATTTCGAGGACGGAACTCGCCAAAAGGCTTGGGGTTTCGAATCAGGCTGTCTCAAAGACCGTCATCCGGCTCATGGGCGACGGTCTCGTCCGGGAAACTGGACGCCAGTCCATCGGGGTCGGGAAGGCCCGAACCAAGCTCTCTTTAGTGCCGCGATCTCGCTACGCGCTCGGGATGCACCTCGACCGCTCTAGCTTTGTGGTTTCGCTGGTGAATCTCACAGGCGAGGTCGAAGGCTCCATTTCCAGCTCTTTTGAAACAGTGCCGTCGCCCGAAGACGCCGTTGAAACTCTGCGGGCTGCCAGTGCCGAACTCCTTGGCATCTCCCCCAAAACCAAGAAGCGCCTGGTGGGCGGCGGGCTCGGCATGGCTGGCCCTGTGGATCACACCCGCGGCATCGCAACAGCACCCCATAACTTCAGCGGGTGGCACAACGTACCGCTTGCCCTCTTGCTATCCGACGCTATTGGCACCCCGATCTTGATCGACAATGAGGCGAATATGGCCATGGCGGCCGAACACTGGCGATCTGGCCGAGCCGGTTGGACGGTGGTGATGTATGTGGGCACCGGTCTGCGAGCGGCAATGATGCTGGACGGCGACGTGTACCACGGCTCCCACTCAAACGCCGGCGAGGTCGGGCACATGGTTGTCGACCCGGCTGGCCCGCTGTGCGTGTGCGGCAGGCGCGGGTGCGTAGAGGTTTTCTCTTCGCCAGCTGCCGCCGTAGAGCGCTATTTTGCCAAAACCGGCAAAGCCCAACCCTGCAAAAACAGCATGGGCCCAACCTGGTCCAAAGACACCCTGGGGCAGCTCACCGAACTCTCCAGCCATGCCAAACGCGGCGAATCCGCAGCCCGTGAGGCGCTGCGGGAATCTGGAGCCTATTTGGGTATTGCCGCCGCAAATCTGGCTACCCTGCTCGACATCGACCAGATCGTCTTAGCCGGCCCGATGCTGAGCCTGCTTGGAGCCGATTTTGTGGCAGGCGCAGAGGAAGAACTCGCCCGCAACGAGAAAGACCCCGGCCGCAACACCCGTATTATCGTCAGCTCGGATTTGCGTTCCGACGCCATTGCCCGCGGCTCGGCACTCATCGCTATGGGAAACGTCGGCACCTAGGCTGTTTTCGGGCTCTACCCGATCCTAAGTATCGAAACGCCGGAGCCGGGTCAGGTGCCACGCTCGGCACGATCAAACTCCAGGAACGCTATCGACTCACGACAGGCTGGAGTTCTTGGACGGAAAAGAAGACCAAGAACGTGATCGCTGGTGGAGGTACTCAATCAACCGCCAGTTATGACCCGCCAGGTCTATCTACTCAAGTGCTGGAACGTCAGGTGCGCGCCCAGTTCCACTCCGGATACATCAACGGCATAGACGAATAGCGCCATTCCAATATCAACTGGCAAAACCAGAAGCGAAATCATGGCACCTTCACAAAATTGGAACACCCTGTCACGCGTCCCATTACTACTGTGAGGGTGTGCCTTGGACGGGGTTCCCGTGTCGGGGTGGTCAGCCCTTTTAGGGTTGTCCCAGCCTCTGCTTGAGGCCGTCGGCCACCGGCTCCGGCAAGGCTCACAGTCCCCCTGTCACGCCCAGGCGGCAACAACCCAGCCGTGGGGTGGGACGCTCAGGCCAGCGTCGCTGATTTCGGCGTGGCCGGCAACAACCTGAGTCGGGCCGGGAAGCTCCTGCCACTGATCGCTCAGATTTAGGGCGACTCTCAAGCTATCTTCCCCGTCCCCCACGCGATAGAAATAGGTCTGGTTCGTCAGCTCGATTTCGGTACTGGCAGCGCGTTCCATACAAGGATTCTGGGCACGCAGGGCGAGCAGGGAGCGATACAGAAACTCTATCCGAGCCTGGGCGTCATCGAGTTCGGCCGAGCCTGGGGGAAGGGCGGGGAATTTAGGGCGGACGGCGGCATCCCCACCCGGGCGTTCTTCCTTCACCCCCGTCAATCCCCACTCGTCCCCAGCATAGATCGAGGGGACTCCTCCCAACGTCAGCAACAGGACGACCGCATGCTCAATATGCCGGGTATCCGTAATCGCAGAAGCGATGCGGGTGACGTCGTGATTAGACAGGAATGTCTGCGGGCTGAACGTTTCCAGCATCGAATTGTGCCGCCCTAGCGCCCAGCTCAGTTCGAAAAAGTTCTTCTCGTTGATGGCGGACCAGATCGCCTTCCACAACTCATATTGAGTCACCGAATCAACACCTGAACGGGCGACATATTCGGCATAGTCTCCGTGAATCATCTCGCCTAGAATCCAGGCAGCCGGGAATGCCTCGCGCACACCGGGCAAAACCTTTGCCCAGAATTCTGCCGGGACGGTGTATGCAGCGTCCAAGCGCCAGCCGTCGGCACCCCGGCCCAGCCAGTAACGCATGACTTCTCCAACAAAGTCCTGCACGGCAACCAGGTCTTTATTCAACACCACCAGCGGTTCGTTGCCCTCGAAGCACTCCACCCATTTCAACGTTCCATCGTCGGCAAACGTGGGCAAAAACCAATCGGCATATTCTGAACGCTCGCCATTGGCCACCAGATCTTGGAAAGGTACAAAGGCCCGTCCAGTGTGATTGAAAACCCCATCCAGAATCACTGACAATCCTTGAGCATGAGCAGCCTCAATCAATGCCTCAAAATCAGCCTCATCACCTAGACGCGGGTCGATTCGGAAGTAGTCGGCAGTGTCGTAGCCGTGCGATTGGGCGGCAAAGACCGGCCCAAGGAGCAGTCCGTCGCACCCCATGGCCACCACGTGGTCCAGCCAGGGGATCAGCCCGCGCAGTCGATGAATCTCTAGCTGGGCCTTCGCTTGGGCAGCCGATAGGATCCCCGATTCTGGAGCCCCCGTGAAGCCGAGCGGAAATACCTGCCAATACGCCATACGACTCCTCAACGCCGTTTAGACCCCGAGTCTAACAATCCTACGGGCAGACGTACCCGGCGGCATGTGCGAGCTCGTACCAATCCCTTTTCGTCAGGGTGATGTCGGAGGCGGCACTGGCCGCAGCCACCCGAGCCGGAGTTGTCGTCCCGAGCACCACCTGCATATTGGCCGGGTGACGCAATATCCAAGCCGTCGCGATGCCGATGGGTTCGACGTTGTATTCACCGGCGAGTCGGTCGATCACCTTATTCAGCTTGGGTTCGCGCTCATAGTCGCCCAAAAACGTCCCGTCGAAGAAACCGCGCTGGAAGGGGGACCAAGCCTGAATCGTGATGTCATTCAAACGGCAGTAGTCCAGAAGGCCGCCGCCGTCAAGCACCACAGACTGCTCGAAATTCTCCATGTTGATCGAAAGTCCTTGCGCCACCAATGGCGCATGGGTAATGCTGAGTTGCACTTGGTTGACCACCAAGGGCTGCCGCACCGTCTTTTTTAGCAGCTCGATCTGGCGCGGCGACTGGTTTGACACACCGAAATAGCGAACCTTGCCCAAGGTTTCTAGCTCGTCGAAAGCCGCTGCCACTTCTTCTGGCTCCACGAGGGCATCGGGGCGGTGCAACAGCAAAATGTCGATGTAATCGGTGTTGAGGGCTTTCAAAGATCCTTCTACTGCCGAGATGATTTCTGCTTTGGAGAAGTCGAAATACGCCCAATCCTCGCCGGTCTTCACGATGCCGGCCTTGGTCTGCAAAATGACTTCGGAACGCTGAGCCGGCGTCCACTTCAAAGCATCGCCAAAACGCTGCTCACATTCGTGGTCTACCGATCCATAAACATTTGCGTGGTCAAATAAATTGATTCCAGCGTCGCGGGCGACAGCCACTAGCTCGCGGATTTGCCCGTCGGTCTTGTCTGCAATTCGCATCTGGCCGGAGATAACATTCGACACATTCAAATCGGTGCCGGGCAGGTTAAAGGTCTTCATTTTCCACCTCGGGTTTTGGGAGTTAGCGATTCTCACAGTCAAGAGAAGCCGTTTCCCGAACTCTACACCGATAAAACACACCAATGTTTGCAAGTCAGCAGGCGATCCCGCAAACGCCAGCCCGGGTTCTAGAATCTTTTGGCTCAGCCCCGATCAGCCAAGGGACGCAGTTGTGTGGCAAAAAGACAGCCGCACCGATTTGGCGTTGAAGTGGAAGCCGCAACACTCCCGTGGCAGGATTTGCACATGGATATTCGCGCCCTCCCCAAGGCTGAGCTGCATTTGCACATCGAAGGCACCCTTGAGCCTGAGCTGGTGTTTGCGTTGGCCAATCGCAATAACATCTCGCTGCCTTGGGCGAATGTGGAAGAGTTGCGCGAGCTCTATAACTTTTCCAATCTGCAGTCTTTCCTAGATCTTTACTACCAGTCGATGACGGCGTTGCGTACGCGCGACGACTTCTTTGACCTAGGCCTGGCCTACCTCGCGCGCGCCCATGCCGACGGGGTGCGCCATGCCGAGATCTTCTTTGACCCGCAGGCGCATCTTGAAAACGGCCTTGAATTTGAAGATGTGCTGGGTGGGCTAAGCGATGCCCTGGGGCAGGCGCAGGGGCAATACGGTATCTCCGGCGGGCTCATCATGTGCTTCTTGCGCGACAAAGGCCCGCAGGCCGCCTTGCAGATGCTGGAGATTGCCGAGCCCTATGTCGGGCATTTGCTAGGAGTGGGCCTCGACTCCACCGAAATCGGTTACCCCTCCGAGCTTTATAGCCAGGCATTTGACCGGGCCGGCGAACTCGGTCTCCACCGGGTCGCCCATGCGGGCGAAGAGGGGCCACCTGAGTATGTGTGGGGTGCTTTGCGCGCCTTGGGAGCCGAGCGCATTGATCACGGTCTGCGCTCATTGGAGGACGAAGAGCTGGTAGCGCATCTGATTGCCCAGCGCATCCCCTTGACCTGCTGCCCGTTTTCCAACGTCCGCCTCAAGGCCATCGCCGACCTCGCCAAACACCCGCTGCAGGTGATGCTAGAGCGCGGAATGCTTGCCACCCTCAACTCTGACGATCCGGCCTATTTTGGCGGTTATCTGGGAGACAATTTCACCCATACGATTGCCGCCCTTGGGCTCAACGACGCCCAGGTGGTGCAGCTATGCCACAACTCGATAGCGGCATCCTTTGCATCGCCGGAGCGAAAAGCTGAACTATTTGCCCTGCTTGCAGCCGCCGTCGAGTAGACTTCCGCCATCTATTTGCTCGAAAAAGGAGGCCTAACATGGGTTTTCTCGACAGACTGGCAAAGGGTGCCATCGGCGATGCCCTCAAAGGTGTGACAGATTCAGCAGGTGAAGCGGTGGCCCGCGCCGTCACGGGCGCTACCGGGCTTACCGGCTCCCAACCCCAGGCATATCCGACATCTGGGTCAATTCCCGGGCAATCCGACTCCGGGCACAGCCCTTCGAGCCCCGTCGCGGGCAAACGCGGCAAAGCATATTTTGCGCAGATCCTGGCCCAAGACTTCGCAGATTTAACTGTCCGCGAGGATGTGCCGGTGACTGAGCTGAACGGAACTGGCAAACCCTATGATTTCGGCCTCTACAGGGAATCGCAACTGATTGCCGTGGTCGTCCTCGTCGAGCACAATCGCGACAACAACCGAGCCTATCTAGGTGGAAAGAACGCGGCGGCCGCAGCCGGAATACCGTTCATCAATTTCTACCTGCATATGCCCAACGAGCACGGCTTTGTGGTTGGCCGCATCCGCCGTTTCTTGTGACTGCTGCAAATGAGAGTCTTCGACGGGAGAACGCGAGTTCGCGCTCGCGCCTGTAATGGGGTGAAGCGTCTGTCAGATATGGTTCTGCAGGCAGCCGACGGACGTCTATCCCTGTGCCAGCAAATGCTGTCTTCAAAGCGATTTCTTCCGTCGCAAGGGTTCTTGGCGTCTGGGCTTTTGCGGCTCAGACGCCAAGAACCAACCATCAGCTGATGAGTTTGCTTGAACGCCTGGATGACGAGGCAGTTTGGCATGAATTTGCCGAGCACAAACGTTCCAAAGCGGCGCTCTCCAAACGCGCCGACGCGCAACTCAATGATTTTTTGGCCGCACGAAGCTGGGAGCCGGTAGTCGCCGCCATCGCTGCCGGCGAATCGTTCGGAATTCCGGAAAAACGCCTAATCAACAAGATGTCTAGCGGTAAGAAGCGCGTGGTCTACACCTTTGAGCCGTCCCAGACTTGGGTGTTGAAGTTGCTCGCCTATTTGCTTTACGAGTATGACGGGCGGCAACCGGCAGGTTGTTATTCCTTCCGCCGCGGCCAGGGCGCGCATCAGGCTATCCGCGATCTCATCCATACCCGGGGCATTTCGTCTCTTTGGAGTTTCAAAGCCGATATCAGCGACTACTTCAACAGCATCGACATCCCGACCCTGCTCCCCCAGCTTGAACTCCTACTACACGACGACCCGCCCCTGTTCCGCTTTTTGGCAGCGCTGCTGGGCAACCCGCAGGTTCGCACCGGCGATTCCATCATTGAAGAGCCTCACGGGGTCATGGCAGGCATTCCCATCGCACCCTTCCTTGCCAACCTTTACCTCGCCGAGCTAGACGAACACTTCACCGGCTTGGGCGTCCCTTATGCGCGCTACTCAGACGACATCATCTTTTTCGCCAGCTCCCAGGCGCAATTGGCACAGTATCGCAGCTACCTAGATGCCGTGCTCGCCCGCCGGAAACTGTTCCTAAACCCAAACAAGGTCTCCATCAGCGCCCCCGGTGAGCCCTGGGAATATCTCGGCTTTGGATTCACCGACGGACAAATCGACCTCTCCACCGCCACCCGAAAAAAGCTCAAGGGGAAAATCAGCAGAAGGGCACGCGCTATCCGCCGTTGGATGCTACGCAAAGAAGCTGAGCCCGAACGCGCCGTAAGAGCTATGATCCGCACGTTCAACCGCAAATTCTTTGAAAGTGACGCCAACCGCGAGCTCACCTGGTCACGCTGGTTTTTCCCGCTTCTGACCAGGGCAGATAGTTTGCATGAGATCGACGCCTATTTACAGCGCTATCTGCGCTACATCCCCACCGGGAGGCACTCGGATGCCAACTATTCCCTGCGCTACCCGAAGTTAAAAGCCTTGGGGTATCGCTCCTTGGCACACGAATACTTCCGCTTTACCTCTGAGCGTGCCCGGCATTCCCCAGCGCCATCCCGGGCATGATTCGGTGACACCGTCTATATCGTTTTCCACTCTTTCGCCTTCTACAGTTCCCACAATCACTAGGACACTATCTTGTGCCATCTTTTCAACTGAAGAATAGATCGTGATCCGGGATAGCTGC
>JAITSW010000117.1 GCA_031287505.1 Propionibacteriaceae bacterium | reverse complement strand
ATCCTGAGGGCTTCGATCCGGAGACCCAGGAATGGAAGCCTGGCTACGAAGAACAGCAGGCTGCTTGGGAACAGCAGTATGCCGACGCTCTGGCTCGCTGGGAAGCGCACAAGAAGCAGGTCGAAGAGGCCAAAGCCGCTGATGTGGAAGCAGTCGTTGCCGAAGCAAATGCCGCGGCTTACTCTGCCGGCGCCGATGATGGTGGGTCGGAAGGCTCGTTGGCTTCTGATGAAGCCCTGCAGGCTTTGCGTTCGAAGCTAACCGGCGATGAAGAAGCTGCCCCGGCAGCTGCTGAGCCGGTAGCCGAGGCTCCGAAAGCGAAAGAAGCGAAGTAGCAATAGCTAAAAAGGTGGCCCGCCGGTTTTCCGGCGGGCCACCTTTGCGTTCACATCTTGGATCCTTTAGTTCGCTGTGTGCCAGGTTCCCGCAGGC
The DNA here is from genome assembly GCA_031287505.1 of Propionibacteriaceae bacterium. Taxonomy (GTDB): domain Bacteria; phylum Actinomycetota; class Actinomycetes; order Propionibacteriales; family Propionibacteriaceae; genus Propionicimonas. The sequence goes on along the minus strand of JAITSW010000117.1, from coordinate 3,085 downwards.
GACACGCCGAATGAGTCGCGGTAGGTGTTTTTGGGCTATCGAAGCTGTGCAGCACCAGTTTCCGATGGAAAATGGCAGGTGGAAGGTAGGTGATTTGGCGTTTGGTTCGCCGGCGTTCCGGTGGACACCCGGGGATTTGGCTCAAAGCCGCAAAAAGTCTGCCAGATGTATGGCGCTATTGCTAGAGTGGCAGAGTGCCAAATGATATCAATGCAATCATCTTCGATATCGGCAATGTTCTGGCCGACTGGGATCCCAGGGTGCCTCTTGAAGGCCTGTTTCCGCAGGAGCAAATTGAGGCCTTTTTCGCTGATTCTGCTTTTGACGAGTTTGATTTTGCGATGGACGGGGATACGCCGCTGGACGAGGCCAGGGATGCCTTTGCCGCCCGCCACCCCGATCACCTAGACATGTTGGACACCATTGTGGAGTCTTATGACAAAACTATCGTTGGCCCCGTCCCAGGGATGACCGAGTTGGTTGAGCGGCTTGCGGCCTGCAAGTCCGTCCAGATTTTTGGGCTCTCAAATTGGTGGGAAAGCACCTTTCACCTTGTTCTGGAAAAGGTGCCCTCCGTTCACTTGCTGCAGGAAATCGTCGTGTCGGGTTTCGAAGGACTGACAAAACCGGATCCGGCTATATACCAGCTTGCAATAGACCGTTTCGGGGTGACCCCGTCACACACCCTGTTTGTTGATGACCGGGCTATTAACACGCAGGCCGCCGCGGTATTGGGATTCCGAACCCATCTATTCACAGATGCCACTGCTTTAAATGAGGTGCTGGAACAGCTCGGTCTAAACGGGTGATATACCGTAGGATCTCTGTAGGCCACGGTTGGAAGTGGGCAAGCTAATGGGGAGATTTTATGTCTGATGCCGACACGCCGAGTTCTGATTTTGGCAATCTCGGACAGACGCCGTATTCGTCTGGAGATGGCTATGGTCCTAGTGTTCCAACTCCGGAGCCGATGGGGTATGGGGCGGGTTTTGCCGGCGATACGCAAACTCCGCAGTTTGGAACAGGTTTTCCCCAGCCGCAGTCTTCTGCGCAGTATGGGGGTGATTTTTCCCAGTCACAGCCATATGGCGTTGAATATCCAACGCACGCAGGCCTGGAGGTAGTGCCTTCGGTGTATGAGCTCGTCCCAGAACAGGTGGGGAAGGGCGTTCTGTTCTCATTGATCTCCATCCCGATCGGCGTGGCGTTGACGGTTGTCATCTGGCAACTGGGATTCTTTGCCTCGATTTCCAGCTTCGCCTTGTCGGCATTGGCGGTGTGGTTATACTCCAAAGGTTCTGGCGGCCAGCTCAAGCGTGGCGTAGTGCCGCTGATTTTGGTTATCGTGGCCGGCGTCGCGCTATCGATTTTCGGAATCGTTTTTTCAGATGTGGTTGTGGAACTGATGAACTATGCGCCGGACGCGCCATTGTCCGAAGTCCTGTCTTATGCGTTCTCATTGCTGATGTCCGTCCCAGAGATCTGGGGTGATTACGCCGGCTCAATCGCGATGTTCATCCTTTTTGCTTTGCTCGGAGCCGGTGGCACGTTATTCAACTTGGTGAGGGCCAATCGCACCAAGGCCACCGCCTGATCACCTTTGCGGTCTTTGGCTTGGACGTCTTTGCGCTGAAGGGATGGGCATCGCGGTATGCCGGTAGGAGGTGAAGATGCTTCGGGTTGCGCTGACTGGCGGAATTGGTTCTGGGAAGACGACCGTTGCCGATCGCCTTGCGTGGTTGGGTGCCGTCATTATCGATGCGGACGAGTTGGCTCGAGAAGCAGTCGCAAGGGGCACCGCCGGCTTACGGCAAGTTGTTGAGGCTTTTGGTGAGGGAGTACGGCAGCCAGATGGCGAGTTGGACAGACAGGCGCTGGCCCGCATAGTTTTTGCCGACGAAGATGCCCGAAAACGTTTGGAAGCGATCATTCATCCCCGGGTTCGCCGACTTTGCCGAGAGCTCGAAGAGCAGGCCGATCCATGTGCAATAGTCGTTTGCGTAATCCCATTACTGGTGGAAACAGGGCAAGAACATGATTTCGATGTTGTTGTGGTCGTAGACGTTGATTTGGAGACGCAGCTGCGGCGGGTCCAAACAAGGGATGGGCTAGACGCTGCCGCTGCTTTACTGCGGATCGAGTCTCAGGCAAGCCGAGAAGACCGTCTGGCTGCAGCAGATTTCGTGATCGGCAACGATAGTTCCCGTGCGGAGTTGTTTGAAGCCGTAGATGCGGTATTTGCCCAGTTGCGTCGGCGGGCAGCGGGGCAGCCAAAAGAAATGTCATAGGCGCCTACTACTCTTGTGGCATGCGACCAATAACAGATGTTCAGCGACGGGTAGCTCCGTTTCGGGTGGTGTCCGATTTCGATCCGGCGGGTGACCAGCCGGCGGCAATCGACGAGTTGGAGCGCCGCATTCGCGCCGGTGAGCAAGATGTGGTGTTGCTGGGGGCCACCGGTACTGGCAAGACGGCCACTATTTCTTGGTTGGCGGAGCGATTGCAACGTCCGATGTTGGTGATGCAGCCTAACAAGACGCTAGCCGCACAGTTTGCCAATGAGCTGCGGCAGTTTTTTCCCCAAAACGCGGTAGAGTACTTCGTTTCCTACTACGACTATTACCAGCCCGAGGCCTACGTCCCGCAGACAGATACCTACATTGAGAAAGACTCGTCTCTCAACGAAGAAGTCGAGCGGCTGCGGCATTCGGCTACTAATTCGCTATTGACTAGGCGAGATGTCATCGTGGTGGCCACTGTGTCGGCTATCTATGGATTGGGTACCCCGCAAGAATACGTAGATAGGATGATTCGGCTGCGGGTGGGGCAGCGGATCGATCGCGACACGCTGATCAGGCAACTGGTGGGGATTCAGTATGACCGTAACGATATGGTCGGCCTGCGCGGGAATTTCGGGGTGAAGGGTGACACCGTCCAGGTCTTTCCAATGTATGAACAGCACGCTGTGAGGGTGGAGTTCTTTGGCGACGAGGTTGAGAAACTCACCACCTTGCATCCTTTGACGGGCGAGATTATCTCTGACGATTCCGAACTCTATATTTTCCCCGCTTCGCACTACGTGGCC
>JAITSW010000109.1 GCA_031287505.1 Propionibacteriaceae bacterium | reverse complement strand
CCAGCGACGGGTCGTTCAGGTTTATCGCCGTCATAGTCCTTCGTGAGCTCGACCTTTTTCGTTGCATCCTTGATCTCGGGACGGAATTTATAGCCGCCGCCCAATACCGAATAGAACCAGCCTTCGCCCACACCTTCAAAGGAAATCTGGCTGGTTTGCAAGCCGTCGTTATAAGTGCCGTAGGCAACGAGAGACGCCAGATTATTCCTGTCCAACTTGGCATCTTCCTGGCTGCGCGACACATACCAAGGTATCCAGTTGTATTGGTCATCCACACTTAAGTAATTCAGAGTTTGTGTAAAATTCCGCCAGATCTGCGGTGTGGAGTCCTTACCATCGGTCGATATGGCATTGAGAATCGCCGTCCCAAAATACCAGTCCTGCACACGCCCGTGTGGTCCCGCCGTGAACAAATCCTTAAGACTTTCATTTTTATCAAACCCCGGCAGACTGTCGAGCGAGAAATTGATGTTCGCCGTACTGACCCGGTAGGTGTAACCGCCGATTTGCTCCAACATTGAGCGACCATCGGGGTTGAACAGCCAATTCTTTTCGGGCTCAGTATTGATCAACAAATGCCCATTCTTGGAGGCTTGCTGTTCGTAATAGTTATCCAGAAAATCGATGTTCTTCCAGTAAACGGCGTCGGGGTCGCCGAGTTCGCCATTCTTGAGTTGTCCCCAATCCAGCGATCTCTGATAGAAGTCATGCACGTCCAGAAGCGTCACCTGCAAATCCGCTTTCTGATCCCAACCATACAGGCCCATGCGCTGTGCGACTTCGGAAGCGATTGAAGCGCCACGGCTGTGGCCGATGATGTGCATTGGCGCTTTCTGCAACGCGCCGCCGACTTTATTATCCAACTGCACGAGGCTGGCGTAGAGCGCGTCAGCCGCCGCTTCAGCGAAGCCCTGAGTGCTGATTCCCGATTGGCTGTACCAGTCCGCCACCAGGAAGATCGGGACGCCCGCATCCCTTGCTTCTTTCGAGTCCGTAAAACGCTTGACTCCCTTGGTATCGGGCTTCGCCTCCCATCCCCCGGTTTTGGGCTGATAGACGAACAGTGCCCCGCCGGTGCGTTCCGCCATCTGTTGCGCCAACAGATAACTTTTGGTGCTGTATACCGACCCGTCCTCGTTTGCCGGCTGATAACCGTGGATCAGCAGGGTGACCGCCGCGAATTCGCCTTCCTTGCCCTTCAATGTCGGCGAGGTTACTTTGTTCCATTTGGTGATCGGCGAACCATCGTCAGCTCGTTCATAGCGTACGCCAATGTAGTAGTCCTGCGACGCGGTGAGGGCTTGCCGCTCCGTCAGCGTGTATTCGTAGCAAATCTTGCCCTTGTCTGGATCGTACCTCCCTTGGACTTTCACCGAGAGCACTCGTCCTGTATAGCTGTCGCGCACGTTGGGATCATCGCCCACCTGCGGCAGTGCATTGAACAGATCATTCGGGAGTTGGGTGGAGGAATTTCGGTTGCCCAAAGAGTCATTGCTGCTGCCTGGGAAAAGCCCTTCGTCCGGCCCGTACACCGAGATATAAAATTCAGTCTCCGGCACGGTGACACCCGAACGATAGCTAGTATCGCTTACCTCCCATCTGAAGGTCGGCAGAATGGGTTTCTTATAATCGTCGAACACGTAGTTACTCAGGCCGTCGTCTGTGATATCGATCTTACAAATCTCCACTTGGCTCTCGACACCGTAGACATAGCCCCCAAGGATGCGATCGGACAACTCATAGATACTTCTTCCAGATGGCTTACCATCACCGTCTATTGGCGATCGGTACGTTGTTCCTGCTTTGTAACTCAGCTCTGCGCACTCAATCAGCTTGGCAATGTCATACATCATGTAACCCTGACTGCCGGAGGTAACGAGCATGGAGGCGAGCAGCTTGCCGTCTGGAGTGATCGCCAATGAATTCAGCAAAGCGCCTGCAATCGGGCTGGTGGCGCCGAGGAACACTGGCTTGCCGAACGGATCTTTGATGACGCCGATCTTGCCGCCTATGCCCGTGCGGTGAGCGATCAGATTCAGATACTGGTCAGTTTCGTAAGCGCTGTTTTGTATCTGCCGTTCGAACTGGGTATTGTAGTCGGCAACGAAAGCGTATTGCTTACCTTGCGGATCGGTATAGACAACCACGCCCGCCGCCTGACTGATGACTTGCCAGTATATGTTGTTTACATACGAATCCGTTCCCATAGTTGGTAGTTGGGTGACTACCGTGTTCGTAAGCGCTCCGGTTTGTTTGTCGATCATGAGCTTGAGTGTATAGACGCCTTGAGCGAGATTTTGCTCACTGGACAGAATCAGTTCGTTCTGACTGCCCCCTGCTTCGATGAATTGCGGAGTGATGCCGTCGAAGTCTTTGTCTTCAACGACCACCACGGTCGATGCCTTGCCCGTTACATTGTCAATGGAATCCAGATCGACGATCAGCAAGTTGCCCACGTCTCCACCCTTGGGATAGAGTGCAAACTTGCTCTCTGGCGCGGTCAGCACCAGAAAACGCCCTTGCATGGCGGCGGCCAGGTCGTAGAAACCATTCGGCGCGGCATCGAGTTCGGTTGAGGTAATGCGCAGAGTTCCCGGCGGCGTATTACCATAACCGTAGCCTTGAGTTGATTGCTGGTCGGATAACTGATTGATGTCAAAGCGATACAGCCCTCCCTGGGTGTTCCCGTTACGGCTGCCCAAGGCCACAAACAGATAATCCCTGGCGACGGCGACCGAAGTAATCTGCGTGGACGGCCCCGCGTTGGGAACCTTGAAGGTAGCGTAAATCGACAGCGTGGCCGTGTCTATGGCGTAGATAACGCCATCGGCTCCGGCGACGAAGGCGCTCCTGCCGTTGCTGGTGAACGCGGCGGGATCGACGCGGAAGCCGACTAGATTGAGCGGATTGCCATTATTGTCCTTGGTAATTTCCTTCACTTGCACGCCGTCCTGCATTATCAGGATGGAATGCGCCTGCACCGCCAGCGTCAGGCCCTGGCGCGGGATAACGACAGCTTCCTGGCTGGCGTATTGCAAGGTCTCGGTTGCGTCCGGGCCATGTTTGGCAACGATGAGCACGACTTCCAGACGCGCGCCCGCGAGCGGCAGATGCAGGGTCGGGGGGAACTCGGCGGTGAGCGTGTTATCACTGCCGACCGTGGTTTTCAGGATATGGGGCATGCCGTCGACGGTCAGGCGCAGCACCAGTTCGCAACTAGCCTTGTTCGCCTGCTCGAAACCGCTGCCGGTCACGCGCAGTCGGGTAGTGGCGTCGGAGATATCGACCTCGACCGAAGAGATGCCAGGATTGGCGTAGCCAAGGAAGTCAGGTAGCCCAGGCACGAAGTCGGCGCAGTTAACGGTAATACCTGGCAGAGTTCCCACCGGCAGGCTGACGATGCTCTGGTAGGTCGCGCCGTAGGTGAAGGAGAATACGCCAATGGGCTGCGTAGCCTGCAATCCGATAATGTCCATCGATATCATGCCGCCGGTTATGCCGGGGCCGGCGGCCAGCATCGTAGACGGGTTGTAGAACATCTGGCCCGAGAGTCCGGAGACGTGCACACTGCCGTCTTCGCTATTGCACGAGACATTGACGATGTACGTGCCCGAACCGGTAATTCCAGGGTAGGGTGTCGACGCGGTACGGATGATGCCGTCGTCGCCCACAACGCCCGAATCAACCGCCAGCCAGACGGTTATTTCCTGATTGTTTTCATCGAGGAAAGTGGTGGCTTTGTAGAAGTAGACAGTGTCGCCCGCCTGTGCCCCTTCGGGCGCTCGCATCGCCAGTTGCGCCGGTACCGCGAGCTTGTCGTCGCCGACATCGAGCCGGAACGCCCCCGCATAAATCATGTTCTCGCTGGGTACGACCGGCAGCGGCAGTTCGTCGGTGTCGAGTGCAGTGACCGACACCGTGGCGTCGGCATTCAAGGCCATCGGCGCGATTTGCAGCAGCAGTCCGTTGCCGCCGTTGACGATGGCTCCTTCTTCGGCGATGACAGTTCGTGCTCCGATGGTTTCCGGTTCGGCCACCACACGCACTTCGATGTTTTTCTGCAATCCGTTCCAGATGACCGCTACGCGGGTGACCCCGGCGCTGTGCGCCTGGATGAGGCCGTTTTCATCGACGGTGGCGACTTGCGGGTTTTCGACGTAGTAGATGACGCCGTCAGCCGTGGTCGATTCGTAGCCATCGAGCGTGGCGTTGATTTTTATCTGGCGCTGGCCGGTGTTTTCCAGAAGGGTGACGGCGCCGGGGTAGACGTCGTATTCGTCGGATTCAAGAATCATCTGGCGCAGGATGCCTTCGATGGCGTTGTCGCCGACCACGAGAGAAGAAATGCCGTCCAGACCTTTGGCTTGCGCCAGCACCACGGCCAGCCCTTTACCCTTGGCGCGTACCTGGCCTTGGGCGTTTACTTCGGCAATGGTTTCATCGGTGGAGGTGAAGGTGACGTAACCCGGAACGAGCGCCACACCTTTTTCGTCTTCGAAGTCGCCGGTGACCGGCAGCATCACGGTGTTGCCCTGGAGCATGAAGCCGATGACTGGAACTTGAATGCGGATGAGCTTGGCGTCGCTGACATTGACCGTGAGTTCAATGGGCGCACCGGCCGCGAAACCGTCGTCGGCCTGGAGGGTGATTTTTGCTTCGCCGCTGTAGCCTGGTTCGGGGGTGAAGTTGATGGTCTGGCCGTCGGCATTGAGTTTGGCTTGCCCGTGCGTGGCGCTCAGTACGCGCCAGAAGAGGACGTCGCCTTCGAGGTCTTCGGCAATACTATTCAGAATGGATTGCATCCCGAGGTCGGTATGGGTCTTGAGCGTCGGGAGTTCTGTCTGTGCGACCGGCGCTTGATTGGCTGCAAAGCCGCTGTTGGCGTAGAGCACTTGCCGGTCGGTGGCGTCGATGAGGCCGTCGCCTGTTAAATCGCCTTGGGCAAGTTGGCTGGTTTGATTGGCAGTTTCCCATGCCGCGCTGTCGGCGCCGTCGACTTTGCCGTCGGCGTTGAGGTCGCCGGCCAGGGTGAGTCTTATCTGCGCCGAACCTGTGCCGGTGATGCGGATAAGCTTCACTCCCGCTTCGGTCACACGCACGAGGGTAGTCGTTCGGCCATTGACCGAGGCCGTGCCGATGATTTCGCCTCCGGCGATGTCCAGTTGTGCGTCGGCCGGCAGTTGCGTTTCCAACGCCAGAATGACCGCACCTTGCCCGCCTGGAATGTGAATCGTGGACGCGATTTCGCTCTCGCGGACAGTAAAGGCGATGCTGGTCGTTTGGTCTGTTGTGAGATTCC
>JAITSW010000089.1 GCA_031287505.1 Propionibacteriaceae bacterium | reverse complement strand
AAGTTTTCTATTTATACGCTAGAACTCTCATCTGCCTGCTATGGTCTTTCAAAGCTGACACCGACCCCAGGAACTGGTACAAGGGGTCTACGCTAAGGCACAATACAAAGATCTACTGAAACACGAGACAGCTCATTTTGACCAGTGGGTGATTGTTGGACCCAGATACGCCATCAAGTATTTCAAGGCCGAAGCAATAAGCCTTGTTTTACTGGCAAGTCGGGCTGTGGGAATATCTTTGAGATACTTGCAGGGTTAGCAAAAGGAGGGTATGGGTGCTAAGGCCGACTATAAAAACAGGGCTGGTTATTCTGTGCATACTTATGCTGTCTGGCTGCACGGCAGGTGCTCGCGGTTTTGTGTCTTTCGATGACGGGCAGTATCAACTGGAAATTTTTCCGCGCTGCACAACCACGGTCATCAAACAGGTAATTGTGGAATACATTACAGAAGACGAGAACACTACTACAGGAAATGAAACTGTTTGGGCTGCTACTGTGGATAACCCTCAAGGCGTCAAGTCTGTCCCATTATTTACCCCCAGTACTGGAGTCCACGTCGAATCAGCACTTCCCGACATTGATTTCTCACGCCCGATGCTTCTGTGGTGGGATGAAGGCGATGACTTTGAAGATCATTTGATTGGAACGCTTGGCGGGCTTCAGCCCGGACAGGTAATGATAGGCAGTGAAGGATACGAAGACAGAGAATCTGCCATTGGTTTTTTGTCTCGGTTCATCTCTGGGTGTTGACAGCCAACCCCAATAGCTTCATCCCGCTCCTCACCCCAGAGTCTTTTCTTGTGATTCGCAACTTGAATTGAGAATCCTCTGCCCGAGGCGCAATTACCCTAGCTTATGCGTGCGGTAACACCTGGGAGATGATGGCAGGCTTCAGGGACGGTGGATACGGCTCTGCTAGCTGATTGAGAGAGTATCTATGAAACGCGAGAATAAACTCGGGTACGGGCTTGCCAGGCTGGTTTTGGCAGTTGGCTGTGTGATGGTCCTTACCGGCTGTACACCGCTAAGCGGCATCTACCCAGGCAGCCTCGCTCGGTGGATCGGGAATCGAGTATCCCGCTGCCACAATACAATCGCGGGTGTCTAAAGCATGTGCATACATTACACGCCAAAAACTCGCATTTCGCACCGGTTCATCGCTATACACCTGATCCGAACAGGCGAAAAGGGCTTTATTCTGCAAATCCTTTTGCTCTTCGGATAGATTTGAAGAAGCCGACAACGAGAAATCAGGATTAACAATTGTCTTCCAGCCAGCCTGTTCCATACAGGCCATCATCTTCACGGATCCCAATTCACTTTCCTGGCGATCGCCTGATTTGATAATAGCACCGAAAGGTTTGAATAGCTAGGAAAACCCGAGTTCGAAGGGATTCTCCCTCGACGCCTGAGAAATCCTATTTATTTATATGTGACTGTCTTCACAGATATTGGTAAAAACTCTCCTCTTGCACCCCGCCGCAGACTAAATCCAAATGCCAAGCGGCAACAGTTTGGCGAGTCGGAGGAAGCGCCGACGAGCGCCGGCTAAGAGTGCTCTACTGAAATCCAACTCCTATATTTCGCACAGCCAGGGCGGATTTGCCCCTGGCCGCGAGACAGTGACACCTGCTCCCCGGCTGGCTAGCGTTATCAGGGCTTCCAGCTCTCCTTGCGTCATCTGGGATAGGGCTTCGCCACCGGGTGCGCCCAGCATTTGGTTCTCCCACAGGCCGTGCACCAGCATTGCCATGAAAGAGTCGCCGGCGCCTACGGTGTCGGCTACCGGGCCGGAAGGGGCTGGGGCTTCGTATTCACGGCCGCCAGCGGTGATGGCTATGACCCCCTGGGCACCGCGGGTTAGGACGATGAGGCTGCACCCGCGCGTCAGCCAGGCACGCGTTGCCGCCAGCGGGTCGACGTCGGGGTAGAGCCATGAGATGTCCTCGTCCGAAACCTTTACCACGTCTGCCGCGTCCACATAAGCTTCGATGCACTCCCGGACATCATCAGCCGGGCCGATGATTTGCGGACGGATGTTGGGGTCGTAGGTGACGGTGGCGCGAGAGGGATTTGCCCTCACATAGGCCAGCGCGTCTGCGCCGCCGGGAGCCAGCGTTGCCGCGATAGAGCCAATATGGACGACCAACGGGTCGAGATCGACGGGAATAGGGGGCAGCTGCCACGAGAGGTCAAAGACGTAGTGCGCCGTACCGCCCTTGTCAAAACGCACTTCAGCGCTAGAAGTGTGCCCGGCGGCATCCGAACCAGGCAACATCTGCACCCCGGATTTGGCGATATGCGATTCGATGAGCGAGCCGCGTTCGTCCTTGCCAATCCAGGTGGCCAAGGTGACCCGGTGCCCCAATCGGCTTAGCCCAATAGCCACATTCATCGGCGATCCGCCCGGGTAGTCAACCGGCCCGATGGCAGACGGGACTATATCGATCAGAGATTCGCCGATCACCAGGGCAACAGCGGGGTTAAACATTAGCCTCACTCCCCATGGTTGGCCGGAGCCGGGATTTCCCCAGAGCCGCGAAAAATCGGAGCGACTTCAACGACGATGTCTTGCGTCGGGGAATCGTCCCCGTCTAGTCGGGCAAAGAGCCGTTCGGCGGCCATCCTGCCGATAGCAACCGGATTTTGCGCCATCACCGACAGCGGCGGATCAATCATGTCCCCCGCCCGAACGTCGTCAATACCGATGATGGCGACTTCGTGCGCCAACCCGAGTTGGCGCAGACCTCGCAGCGCCCCTACCATCAAGAGCAATTGGCTGGCGAAAATAGCCGTGGGCGGCACCGGCAAAGCCATGAGGGCACAGAGCGCCGCCATCCCGTCGGCTTCTGAGTTGACGTCTTGGGCAACATAGTCTTTTTCGATCGGCAACCCTGCGGCGGCCATGGCGTCGGTGTATCCCTGGAGCCGATCTCGAGCTGTCGAAATCGTTGAAAAGTCGGTGATAATCGCCACCCGCTTATGCCCATGGGAAAGCAAATGCTCGGTGGCTGCCCGGGCGGCCTCGCGATTGTTGGCGGTTACCACGTCGCACTGCAGCCCCGGAGCATATCGGTCGACGCAGACCACCGGAATCGAAGCATCGATGCGGTCAAAGATCGCCCGGTGATCTTGCGAAGTGGGAGTGAGGATGATGCCGTCTACCGAGCGGGACGCAAATGCCGTGAGCAAAGCCTCTTCTGTTTGCGGGCTTTCCTCAGTGGACGCCGTGAACACCACGACCTGCCGTTCGCGGGCGACCTCCTCGACGCCTCGGAAGACTGCCGAGCAAAATGGGTTGTCAACCGACGAGGTAAGCAAAGCGATGCTGCGCGACTGGCGGTCTGACCGGGCGAGATTGGCGGCCACCACATCTGGGTAATAGCGCAGCCTCTTTGCTGCCAGCTGTACCCGGGTTGCCGTGTCGGGGGAAACGTTCGGCTCACCGTTGATAACCCTTGAGACCGTCTTCAAACTCACCCCCGCCAGCGCCGCGACATCGCGCATCGTTACCCTGCGCGACTCTAAGACATCCGGTGTTGGTGCCGAAGTGTTCATGAGTGTCATGTTAGTGCTTCACTTTTCGCCCAGACCCGCAGGTCAGTGGTTATCCGCCGGCGAGCAGCTGCACCACCAGCAGATTGACATCGCTGTCAACAACTTATGTATATCACTAATTGACACCGCTGTCTAATGGTGTTTCAGCCAGTCAACGCCTAGCACTCGCTGTTATCTAATCGTTATCTAGTCGAGTTGACACCGCTATCAACTACTGCTTACCCTTGTGTTATGACACCGCTGTCATGCAGCAGTCAGTCACAGCCGACTAGAACGATGAGGTACTCAAACCGTGTCCGAAAACTCCGCAGTCCCCAATGTGCCAACTGACGTTTTGGCCACCCGGCTACCGGACGAATCTCCGATCCTGCTGCAGATGCTCAATATCACCAAGGAGTTCCCCGGAGTACGCGCCCTCGACGAGGTGACGATGACCGTGCATGCCGCCAACATCCATGCCATCTGCGGCGAAAACGGCGCCGGCAAATCTACCTTGATGAAAGTACTCTCCGGCGTCTACCCCCATGGCAGCTATTCCGGACAGATCGTGTTCCAAGGTGCCGTTCAACACTTCTCCGACATTCGCTCCTCAGAGAAGGCCGGCATCGGCATCATCCACCAAGAATTGGCCCTGATTCCGGAGCTTTCCATCACCGAGAACATCTTCTTGGGCAATGAGATTATTCACCATGGGCTGATTGACTGGATCCAAGCCCGACTCCTAACCCGCGAATTACTAGCCCGGGTCGGGCTAGAACTCGACCCTGACACCCAGGTCAAAAACCTCGGCGTCGGCCAGCAGCAATTGGTTGAAATTGCCAAAGCCCTTTCCAAGAACGTCAAGCTCCTGATTCTGGACGAGCCCACCTCGGCCCTCAATGAAGACGACGCCGAAAATTTGCTCGACCTTATGCGGGGGCTAAAGGCCAAGGGCATCACCTGCGTGATGATCTCCCACAAGCTCAACGAAATTGCCGCCATCGCCGATGCGGTGACGGTGATCCGCGACGGCAAGACCGTGGAAACCTACCCGGTGAGCGCGGGACAAGTCGATGAAGACCGCATCATCCAATCGATGGTCGGACGTTCGCTGGAAAATCGCTATCCCGAGCACACCTCCAACATTGGCGATGTCATCTTGTCGATCAAGGACTGGACAGTCGAAGACCCCAATGTGCCCGGGCGTTTGGTCTGCAAAGGCATGTCGCTGGCAGTTCGCGCCGGTGAGATCGTCGGCTTGGCCGGGCTGATGGGTGCCGGCCGCACCGAGTTCGCCCGTTCGCTCTTTGGCCGCAACTACGGCGTTTACCATAGCGGCGAGGTTTTTCTGCGCGGCCAAGAGGTCAGGTTTCCAACCGTTCGATCCGCCATTCAGCA
>JAITSW010000019.1 GCA_031287505.1 Propionibacteriaceae bacterium | reverse complement strand
TGCGGCAGTATCGCCACCCTGTTGGCTATCGCCTGGTCGAGATCCCGGCTGGGCTGATGGATCACGTCGGTGAAAACCCCTTGGAGGCAGCCCAACGGGAACTGTCCGAAGAGGTCGGGCTTAGCGCAGACACCTGGCTCACCCTTACCGATACCTTTTCCAGCCCGGGGGCTCATGAGGAGAATCTGCGCGTCTTTTTGGCTACCGAACTGCATCCCGTTTCGCGTCCGGAGGATTTGGACTTCGAAGAAGCCGATATGCAGATCTACTGGGCAGACCGCTCGGCCTTAGTCGATGCCATCTTGGCTGGGCAAGTGCAAAGTCCATCGTTGGTCTATGGGGTTTTGGCGCTGAACGTCGCAGTTATCGCCGGCCGTCTGCCAGCTCTTCGCCCAGCAAACGCTCCTTGGCCGGCTCGGCAGGAGTGGGTTGCGCGCCACGCCTTACAGCCGGGTGGCTAATCGACAGTGGACGCTCAAGTCATTGCCACCTTTCTGGATCACTTGTTGATTGAGCGGGGTTCGTCGCGCAACACCGTCGCCGGCTATCAGCGCGATTTGGCCCGCTACCGGGAGTATCTGGATTCGCTGGGAAAGGCTGATCTGGCACAAGTCAGCGAGAATGACGTGGCAGGCTTTGCGATTTGGCTCGGCCACCCTAGGGAAACCGCCGAAGGTGAGGGGCCGAAGCCGCTGAGTGCGTCCAGCATTGCCCGAGCCGTAGTTTCGGTGCGCGGGCTTCACCGGTTCGCGGCCAGCGAGCGCCTGGTGCCAACCGATGTGGCAAATGGGGTGAAGCCGCCAAGGTCTGGCCGTTCGCTGCCCAAAGCGCTCTCGATATCTGAAGTGCAGGCTATTCTCGATGCGCCCGACCCCACTACCGCCACCGGGCTGCGAGACGCGGCGTTACTGGAGTTGCTCTACGGCACCGGAGCCCGGATCTCGGAAGTGCTCGATCTAGACGTAGATGATGTCACGGCAGTGCTCAACAGCGAGGATCTCGGCTTGCGGCTCATCGGCAAGGGCAACAAGGAACGTCTGGCGCCATTGGGATCTTATGCGAGGGCGGCGCTGACGGCGTGGCTGGTGCGTGGACGTCCCGGATGGGCTGCCCGCTCGGCGAAGGGCACCCCGGCGCTGTTCATTAATTCGCTCGGCCGCAGATTGTCTCGCCAGAGTGCTTGGGCGATTCTGCGGGAAAACGCCGAAGCCGCGGCTCTCACCGTAGAGGTCAGTCCGCATACGCTGCGGCATTCGTTCGCCACCCACTTGCTCGACGGCGGCGCGGACGTGCGGGTAGTCCAAGAGCTTTTGGGGCACTCATCGGTAACCACCACCCAGATCTACACGCTGGTCACGGTTGAACACCTGCGCGAGGTATATCTGACATCTCATCCGCGCGCCAGGTAATAGGGTTGTTGCTGATGAAGAACTTAGGTCGGATTGGGGTGTTCTCGGTTTTATTGCCGTTGGTCGCTTGGGGGGCTGTCGGCTGTGCTATCGATGGGAGCCCGCCAGATGCGGGTGATGCGAATCTGGATGTCGTTCAGATGTTTGCGGATTATCCCTTCTACGACTCGCTTGCCTCAGTCGTTGACGACGCCGATATCGTCGTTGTCGGCACGCTGGTGAGGTCGGAGGATGTCATCCAGTATCCGGCTAACCTGGGGGACGACCCCTTGGCTAATCCACAGGCTGGGGTAGGCGAACTGTCAGAAGAAGACAGAGACATAATGGGAGTACCCACAACTGTGTCGACGGTGAGGGTTGAGTCGTCTCTGAAAGGCCATCTGAAGTCTGGCGCGTTGATTGCCATCAGCCAAGACGGGGGCGCTATGGCGGGAAAACAGTATCGGGAGGCTAGCACAACTTTATTGGGGGAAGCTGGTGTTGGCCGATTCGTCCTTGCCGGGTCTCGGTACCCTAATGGGAAGTATGGTTTGGTTGATCCGGTTTTGGGTCTGCTGTTAGTTTCAGGGGAAACGGTTAGATTCGCCAAGCCGGAGTTGGTCGGTCATAGGTCGCTAGGTGTTTCCAAGTTGAGTGATCTTCCGGCGTTGGTAAAAGAATCAGCCCGATAGCTTCTAGCATCGTTAGGCGTGTTGCGCGTAAAGATTACAGTGTTGCGCGGATTGCGCCTGAAGTTTCACCGTGCCGGGTAGCCGCACTGGTTTGCGAATTCGTTTGCACAGGTGTTGACTTGTCGATTGCCCGACGCTAGGCGCGTGAAATAACTATTCTCATTGTCAACATCGCAACTCACCGGAAAGAACGAGATGAAACTAAAGCGGATTATTTGTGCCCCAGATTCGTTCAAGGAGTCCATGTCGGCTTTGGAAGCCGCCCGGGCTATGGCGCGGGGGGTGCACCGCGTCTTCCCAGACGTTGATTGTGTGCTAGTTCCGATGGCGGACGGCGGTGAGGGCACTGCTGAGACCTTGGTGGATGCCTTAGGCGGTGAGATGGTTTCGGTTGAGTGTGTAGACGCGCTCGGGCGGGCGCACAGCGCCGAATACGGCATCGTTTCCGAGCGAAAGCTCGCCGTTATCGAGATGGCCGCCGCCAGCGGCTTGGCGCAGATCGCTCCGGCAGAGCGACGGATTCTGGAGGCTACCACCTACGGGGTGGGTGAGCTTATCCTTGATGCCTTGGATCGGGGAGCGCGGACGTTTATCCTGGGGATCGGCGGCTCGGCCACCAACGACGCCGGGGCTGGCATGGCTGCCGCGTTGGGGGTGAAATTCCTGGATTCGGCTGGGAAGCAGTTGCCTTTGGGTGGCGGCGCCTTGGCACGGCTAGCCCAAATCGATCTGACCGGCTT
>JAITSW010000212.1 GCA_031287505.1 Propionibacteriaceae bacterium | reverse complement strand
CGTGCCCCACAACTGGGCTGGTTTGGCCGCATCGGGGTTGGTTTTGGCGCTGGGGGTGTTTGCGGCGGTGCTGGTTGGGCGAGCCGGGCAACCGGCTTTGGGCGTTTGCCTTGCCGGCGTGACGTCACTGCTCGCATCCCCAATCTCATGGTCACACCATTACATCTGGATAGTGCCATTGGGGATAGCGCTGTGGCAGGCCAAGGCGCTCCCGGCCTGGTTCCGCGCGTTCGGCGGTTTTTACGTCTTTTGGTTTGCGCTCAGCCCGTTCAAGTACCTGCCCAAGTCGCACTTCGTCGAATTGCATTACAACCTCGGCCAGCATTTGATTGCCGATTCCGGGGTGTATTTGGGGGTGCTGCTGCTGGTGGCAGGCCTTGTTGTCGCGCTGCGGGCGCGTAGTGGAAAGCTCGCATTACCTTCGTGAGGAGTAAAGAATATGGACACCGAAAAATTGACGGCAAAATCTCGGGACGCGGTGACGGCCGCTTTGCGGCTGGCTCTGACCGGGGGCAATCCGGCGGCCGAGCCGGCACATCTATTGCATGGGTTGCTGCTGAGCCCGGAGAATACCGTTGGAGGCTTGCTGCAGGCCGTCGGGGCTGATCCGAAAGCTGTGGACGCGGCAGCTGTGGCCGAGATGGGCAAGCTGCCCTCGTCGACGGGCTCCACGGTGAGCCAGCCCACTGCGTCGGGCGCGCTGGTTCGCGTCCTAGCCGAGGCCGAAAATCAAGCCGAACAGCTCGGTGACGAGTTCATTGCCACGGAGCATCTGCTCATCGCCCTGGCTGATATCGACTCTGCGGCCAAGGTGATTTTGGCTGCCGCGGGAGCCACGGCCAAAGCTCTCACAGCTGCTTTCGAGCAGGCTCGCGGCGACCGCCGGGTTACCTCTGCTCAAGCTGAGGGCGGCGAGTCGGCGTTGGAGAGGTATTCCGTTGACCTGACCGCCCGGGCTCGGGAGGGCAAACTCGACCCGGTGATCGGACGCGATGCTGAAATTCGCCGGGTGATGCAGGTATTGGCGCGGCGCACTAAAAACAATCCGGTGCTAATCGGCGAGCCTGGCGTTGGCAAGACTGCCGTCGTCGAAGGCCTGGCTCAGCGGGTGGTTGCCGGCGATGTTCCAGATTCGCTGCGCGGACGCCGGGTGGTTTCGCTCGATTTGGCCGCGATGGTGGCCGGCGCGAAGTATCGCGGCGAGTTTGAGGAGCGTCTCAAAGCCGTCCTAAGTGAAATTAGAGACGCGCAGGGCCAAGTCGTCACCTTTATCGACGAGTTGCATACCGTGGTTGGCGCGGGGACTAGCGGCGATTCGTCGATGGATGCCGGCAATATGCTCAAGCCAATGCTGGCTCGCGGCGAGTTGCGGATGATCGGGGCCACCACCTTAGACGAGTACCGCGAGCGTATTGAGAAAGATCCGGCGTTGGAGCGGCGCTTCCAGCAGGTGTATGTGGGAGAGCCGGGCGTCGAAGACACCATTGCGATTTTGCGCGGGCTGCGGCAGCGCTATGAGGCGCATCACAAAGTGCGGATCACCGATTCGGCGCTGGTGGCAGCCGCGTCCCTTTCAAATAGATACATCACTTCGCGGCAATTGCCCGACAAGGCCATCGACCTGATTGACGAAGCGGCATCGCGGCTGCGAATGGAGATTGACTCGTCCCCCGAAGAGATCGACCAGTTGCGCCGTAGTATCGACCGGATGACAATGCAGGCTTTCGCGCTTGAGCATGAAGAGGACGCGTCCTCGAAAGACCGCTATGCGCGGTTGTCGGCGGAATTGGCAGACGCCAAAGAGGCCTTGCGTGGTTTAGAGGCGCGTTGGGAAGCCGAAAAGTCGGGTCTGAACCGGGTTGGCGAGCTAAAAGAGCAGATCGACAAGCTGCGTATTGAGGCCGAAAAGGCACAGCGCTTAGGCGATCTCACCGGGGCATCGAGAATTCTCTATGGGCAGATTCCGGGATTGGAAGCCGAACTAGACCAGGCGCAGGCCGGCGAAGACCAGGGTAGTCGAATGGTCTCGGAGGAAGTTTCGGCTAGTGACATCGCCGAGGTGGTGGCCGCTTGGACGGGCATTCCGGTGGGGAAGCTGCTGCAAGGGGAATCCGAGAAGCTGCTACACATGGAAGACGAATTGGGCAAGCGGCTGATTGGCCAACGGCCGGCGGTAGTTGCGGTCTCCGATGCCATACGGAGGGCGAGGGCGGGCATCTCCGATCCGAACCGTCCCACCGGTTCGTTCCTCTTCCTCGGGCCGACGGGGGTAGGCAAGACGGAGTTGGCCAAGTCGCTGGCCGAGTTTCTCTTCGACGATGAGCGCTCGATGATCCGCATCGACATGAGCGAATACTCCGAGAGGCACTCGGTGTCGCGGTTGGTTGGGGCGCCTCCTGGCTACGTCGGATATGAAGAGGGCGGCCAACTCACCGAAGCCGTGCGGCGGCGTCCATACTCGGTGGTGTTGCTCGATGAGGTCGAGAAGGCCCATTCCGAGGTTTTCGACATCTTGCTGCAAGTTTTAGACGACGGGCGTCTCACCGACGGCCAGGGGCGTACAGTCGATTTCCGCAACGTGATCTTGATTCTGACGTCTAATCTGGGATCGCAGTTTCTTGCCGATCAGAGCCTTGACGAGCAGACCAAGCACTTTGCGGTGATGGACATCGTCCGACAGGCTTTCAAACCCGAATTCCTCAACCGACTCGACGAAATCGTGCTTTTCGATCCATTGGGGACGGACGAGCTAAGCAGCATCGTCGCCATCCAGGTAGGCCATCTCAATGATCGCTTAGCCGATCGCCGCATAGCTGTGAACGTCAGCGAAGCAGCTCTAGACTGGCTCGCTCTGAACGGCTTCGACCCGGTCTACGGCGCGCGCCCGCTGAAGAGGCTGGTGCAAAAGACGCTGGAAGATGCGATAGCAAAGCGAATCCTCTCCGGCGGGCTAACCGATGGCGACACCGTCGGCTTTGATGTGAATGAAGACAACTCGGGTCTGGAGATCATGTGATTACCCTCGCCTGAAGCGGGGATAAAACAGCCCGGGCGAGTGGACGGGCAAGGACGGAGAGCACAATGGGACAAGTTGCGGTGGTGCTGGTCAATTTAGGCACCCCTGTTGAGCCGACGGCAAAAGCTGTCAGGCGATTTCTGCGGGAGTTCCTTTCTGACCAACGGGTCATCGACTATCCGCCGGTGTTGTGGAGAACGCTGCTTGAACTGGTGATTCTGCCTATTCGCTCCCCCAAGACTGCCGCGAAATATGCCAGCGTCTGGCTGGACGGGGGTTCCGCGTTGGCTGTCTATTCGGCCCGCCAGGTTGAAGGGGTGCAAGCGCGGTTGGGGGATGCGGCACACGTCGAACTGGCCACCACCTATGGCGAACCCTCGGTGGCTAACACGCTTTCCCGGCTTTACCGCGACGGCTTCAAGCGCGTCCTGGTTATCCCGATGTATTCGCAGTATTCGATCACCACGGTGGCGTCCGTTCTCGATGAAGTCGCGCGTTACACCTTGAAGGCTGTCGGCTCGCCCGAGTTGCGCTGGGTGACTTCTTTTGAGGCGGACGAGGGCTATATCGATGCCATGGCCGCTCGCATAGAGGCTTCGTGGAAGCAAACCGGCCGCCCAGATTTTGCCGCTGGCGACAAGCTCTTACTTTCATTCCACGGCATTCCGCAGGCCTACGACAAGGCAGGCGACCCCTACCGTTCGCAGTGCTTTGCCAGTGCCGCGTTGTTGCGCGAGAAGCTTGGCGTTGGCGATGACGAGTGCTTGCTCACCTTCCAGTCGAAATTCGGCCCGGCAGTTTGGCTTACTCCGGCAACCATCGACACCGTTGCCCGTCTTGGCGCCGCAGGGGTAAAAAGAGTTGACGTTTTTTGCCCCGGTTTCCTCGCCGATTGTTTGGAGACGCTCGAAGAGATCAATATGCTCAACCGCGAGGCCTACGCCGAGGCTTACCGGGCGCAGGCACAGCCTGGGGCTGGCGAAGGCGAGTTCAACCACATTCCCTGCCTCAACGACGACCCGAAGTGGCTGGACGCCCTCACCGCCATCGTCAGGGCAAACTTGGCTGGTTGGGTTTAAGGTTGGGCTATGAGCGTGCGCACTGAGCTGATCGGGCAAATCAAAAACCTAGCCGTCGTCTGGGGCAAGGTTACTTTGGCTTCCGGGCGGGAGGCCGACTACTACGTGGACTTGCGCCGGGTAACCTTGGACGGGGCTGCCGCCCCACTGGTGGGCGAAGTGATGGGCAAGCTAGTTGCCGAGCTTGATTTCGAAGCTGTTGGCGGCCTCACTTTGGGGGCAGACCCGGTGGCCTTGGCAATGTTGCACCATGCGGCAGCGCAGGGCAGGCGTTTGGATGCCTTCGTCGTCCGCAAAGAGGCAAAAGCCCACGGCATGCAGCGCCAGATTGAAGGCACCGAAGTGGCCGGACGCAAGTGTCTGGTCGTTGAGGATACTTCGACGACAGGTGGTTCGGCGCTCACCGCGGTCGAAGCAGTACGCAGGGCAGGTGGCGAAGTGGTGGCCGTAGCCGTAATCGTCGACCGCGCCACCGGGGCTAAGGAAAAGGTGGAGGCGCAGGGCGTTCCCTATTACTACGCGGTTGGGTTGGACGATCTCGACCTGGGTTGACGTTGGGAAAACGCCAGTCCACCGGCAGGGTCACCTTGGGGTTGGGCGATCTCGGCCTGAACTGACGTTGGGAATGACATTGGAGGGGCAACCCCGGGCATCCGGTGGAAAACTTGCTTCGGGGGGTGGGTCGTCAGCCCCGATAGACGGCAACTCCGGGCACCCGGCGGGAAACTGCGTCCGGCGCGGTTTTCCGGCGCCACCTCAACTAGAATGGCTCCTGCCGGTGCTTCCCAACGCTAAGGAGTTTGCAATGTCAATGGCCCTCACCCTTCTTCTCCCCGGGTTGCTGGTGGCAATCTTGGTTATCGGCTTTCTTATCTGGGCGGTTTCCACTTATAACTCCTTTGTGAAGTTCCGCAATTTGATTGAGCAGTCTTGGAGGCAGGTCGATGTGGAACTCAATCGGCGCTACGACCTCATCCCGAATCTCATCGAGACCGTCAAGGGTTATGC
>JAITSW010000211.1 GCA_031287505.1 Propionibacteriaceae bacterium | reverse complement strand
GTCCAAGGCTGGCATGGAGATTCTGCCCGGACGTTTGGCGTTGGGCAGGTAAGCGATGGGACAGCACAACTTAGCGAGGCGACTCGGGTAGCGATGTGGGATGGAATCGCGGCGGCAAGGGTGGCTAAACATATCGGAGATATTGGCCACGCCATAACGCAATCGGCAAAGAACTCCAACCGGGATTTTTCCATCGTAAAAGACTTCACCGGGCACGGAATTGGCCGCGAAATGCATGAAGATCCCGATGTCCCAAACTTTGGCAAGCCTGGCAGGGGGATAAGAATCCCCGATGGTCTCTGTATCGCAATTGAGCCAATAATTTCCGTCGGCTCTCCCAAACTCATTGAAATGGCAGATGGTTGGACGGTCAAAACTGCCAACGGCGCAAATGCCGCTCACTGGGAGCACACAATAGCCATCACCAAGCGTGGTGTGTGGGTGCTCACGGCGCAAGACGGCGGCGAAGAAGAGCTGGCTAAGCGGGGAGTTCCCTTCGCACCCCTAGATTAGCGAATTATCGCTAGCATATAGGAGTGAAAATGCGCCGACTCCAAGCGGGTCTTGTCGATCTGGCAATGCTTTTCATCTGGCTTCCGATCATCATCGGCATCACGGCCGTCCTATTGTATTTAGGGTTGACCGCCGGGCTAAACCAACTCCTTGTCTATGCAGTTGCGACATTTACCGCGATCTTAGTGCCGGTCGTGGTCTTTTCCCTTCTAGACTCTGGCCGGAATAGGGGAACCTGGGGCAAACGCCGCTTCCAAATGCAGGTAGTTCGCCTAAACGGAGAGCGGCTTGGCCTTGGCCGGGCACTGGCTCGCAATTTCCTCAGATATGCGTTGCCGTTAGCCTTTTTGGCGCTGGGGATAGCGGCAATGTTGACCCGCCCGGGCCTTGATTCCTGGATAGCTGTGGCTATCGCGGCAGTCTTTCCGATTGTCTATGTTTTGAGTATTTGGTTTGGTTCTGGGCGTTCGCTTTACGATTCGATTTTGGATACCCAAGTCGTCCCGGCATCTGGGCGTCGCGCAATCTTCGAGCCTGGGGGGCGGCACTTTGAAGAATCTGATGATCTTGAGGATGAAGGCGAGGAAACCATCATCTTGCCCAGACGCGCGATTCCCCCGGGTTCGGTGTAGCGCCTAGTTATCTGCTTGACACCTTCTTGAAACACGGGAGCCTTAATCTGAACCCGTGACCGCGCTATTTGAGGGATATGTCGGTACTTCGCTAGCCTATGACGAGGTCGTCGGCCCTGCCGGAGTCCGGGACGCCTACAGTGGTTTGCTGCGTCGGTTTGCGCGCATGGATCTAGACGATGTTCGTTCGCGAGCCGAATACTTGAAAAGCACGTACACCGATCAAGGAGTTACCTTCGATATCGGCGGCGAGGAACGTCCCTTCCCGTTAGACATTATTCCAAGGGTCATCTTGGCCGGCGAATGGGCCGAATTGGAAGTCGGAGTGGCTCAGCGGGTGCAGGCTATCGAGGCTTTTTTGGCAGACGTCTACGGCGAGGGGCGAGTCTTTCGCGACAAGGTGATACCTCGTAAAGTAGTGGTCACTTCGCCGCACTACCACCGGGAGATGGCCCATCTCACCCCTCCCAACGGGGTTCGCTGCCATGTGGCAGGCATTGATTTGGTCCGCGATGAAAACGGGCAATTCCGCGTCCTTGAAGACAATGTCCGGGTGCCTTCCGGGGTGTCTTATGTGATGACCAATCGACGGGTGATGTTCCAAGCCCTGCCGGAGGTCGCCAATCGGTACCGGATCAGCCCCGTTGAGGGTTACCCGTTGCAGCTCTTGGCAGCGCTGCGGGCGGCGGCTCCTTCTGGCATCAGTGACCCGGTAGTGGTGGTATTGACTCCGGGCGTTTACAACTCCGCCTATTTTGAGCACGCGTTGCTTGCCCGCATGATGGGAGTCGAGCTAGTCGAAGGGCGAGATTTGGTCTGCCACAACGGCCGGGTTTCCATCCGCACCACCCAGGGTTTGCGTCCGGTGCACGTGATTTACCGCAGGGTGGACGATGGTTTCCTCGATCCGGCGCAGTTTCAAGCAGATTCTTTGCTGGGCTGTGCGGGTCTTCTGACGGCCATGCGGGCCGGCAACGTCGCGATCGCAAATGCTGTTGGCAATGGGGTGGCTGACGACAAGTTGGTTTACACCTACATGCCCGATTTGATTCGCTACTACTTGGGCGAAGAGCCCAAACTGTCCAGCGTCGATTCTTGGAGGTTGGAGGAGCCGGCGCACCGCGAAGAGGTGATGGATCGTCTCGACGAGTTGGTGCTCAAACCTGTTGACGGCTCTGGGGGTAAGGGCATCGTCATCGGGCCGAAAGCCTGTAGGCGAGAGTTAGACGACTTACGCGCCAAGATCAGCCACGACCCGCGCGGTTGGATAGCGCAGCCGGTGGTGCAACTCTCTACCGTCCCGACCATGATCGATGGCAAGGCCAAACCCCGGCATGTCGACCTGCGGCCGTTCGCGGTGAATAAAGGCGGTGGCAATGTCTACGTGCTTCCCGGCGGGCTCACCCGGGTGGCGCTGTCAGAGGGGGAGTTGATCGTCAACTCTTCTCAAGGCGGCGGTTCGAAAGACACTTGGGTGTTGGCGGGTGCTAAAGCAGTGCCAAAGCCGATAAAGGTAAGTGTCGGCATTCCAGAATCGGTGCCGATGGTGGAGTTGGGCGATGAGAAAATCCAGCAGCAGCAAGCGCAACAGCAACAGCAACAGCGAAGTGTGGCTCACGGTTATTGCCATTCCAGAGTTGACCGTCCTCACCACCTTGAGGTTCCACCTGCTTCGCTGTTGGAACCTCCGGCACCACGGGTCGCCGATGCGGAAGTAAGGCCATGCTAAGCCGTATCGCCGAGTCGCTCTTTTGGATCGGACGCTATCTAGAGCGGGCCGAAGACACCTGCCGCATCGTCGAGGTGCATCTGCAACTGCTCCTCGAGGACCCCTTAGTCAACCAGGAGGAGTCGGCAACCACCTTGCTGAGCGTAATGGGCTCGCCAGTTGTCGAGACCCCCGATACGGCTGAGGTTTTGCGGGCCTTGTGCTACGACGGCGCATCGCCGAGTTCTATTGCCGCTGCTTTGGGTGGAGCTAGGGAGGCTGGGCGTCGGGCTAGAGAGACCATCTCTATTGAAATGTGGGAAGCCATCAACACCACCTGGAATTCGGTTAAAGGCGGACGGCTGCAGCGTATGCGCCCCGCTTCGGCGTTCAAACATGTCCGGGAACGCTGCGCGGTTATTTCTGGAACCGCCGATCAAACTATGAGCCACGATGAGGGCTGGCATTTTCTCACTTTGGGGCGCAGTGTTGAACGTATTGATATGACGGCGCGGATGATCTCGACGGCGGCGGTAACGGCGGGGACTAGCGCTTGGGCTAATGTCTTGCGCGGCTGTGGGGCGCACCACGCGTTCATCCGCACCTACGGCGGGGTGACCACTGATCGCGACGCTGCCGAGTTTTTGCTTCTAGATAGGCTCTTTCCACGTTCGGTGGTGTACACGTTGCACGCTGCCGAGGTCGCTCTCAACGAGCTAGACCAACACGTGCGGCGGGTAGGTTTCGACGATGAGGCGCAACGCCTGTTGGGAACTACCAGATCGGAGCTGGAGTACTGCCCCGTGGATCAGATCTTAGAAAATCTTCCAAAGCGGATGGTGGGGCTGCAACGGATTTGCGCGCAGGTGAGTGAGGCGGTCACATCGCGCTATTTCACCGGTGCGGAAGCCGCAAGTTGGCAGGAGGGTAACTGATGGGCCAACAACTTCGGATCGTGCATCGCACCGGCTATCGGTATGCGTCCCCAGTGCGGGCGTCCCATAATGAGGCGCGGATGACGCCCCGCTCCAATCGCGAGCAGTTTGTCCTAGCTACCCGCTTGGATATTTCGCCCCTGGCTTGGACGTTAGACTTCAACGACTATTGGGGTACCCGGGTGACGGCTTTCGAGATTGCAGAACGGCATAACCGGTTAGATGTGGTGGCGACCAGCACCGTTGACATTAGCGAACGGGTCACCGAAGGCTTGAAGCTTTCCTGGGAAGAAATCTTGGAGCCGAATCTGCTAGATCAACATTGCGAGATGTTGACCGAAAGCGAGCATGTCGAGCCAGGGGAGGAGCTTCGCAAGATTGCTGCCGATATTGCTCGTGATGCCCAGTATCCGGCGCAGGCGGTGCAGGGCATTGTGGAGCGGGTATTGGGACGGGTGGATTACGTGCCCGGCGCGACGGAAGTGCAAACTAGGGCCAGTGAAGTGTGGGTAAAACGAGCCGGGGTTTGCCAGGATTTGGTGCACCTTGCCCTGGGGGCATTGCGCTCTATCGGAATACCCTGCCGTTACGTCTCCGGATATCTGATGCCCGATGCCTCTCCAGAGCCCGGGCAGACAAAAGTGGGGGAGTCTCACGCTTGGATGCAGTACTGGGATGGGATCTGGGTGGGGTTAGACCCGACGAATGACACCGCTCCCGGCGATTTCCATGTGGAAGTCGGTGTTGGGCGTGATTACTTTGACGTCCCGCCGCTCAAAGGCGTCTATTCCGGCTCTAGCTCCTCCGATCTATTCGTAGAAGTGGAGATGACGGCATTGGCCTGAGCCAGCTGCAACATATAGCCCTGGCCTGACTACGTCCTCTAAGATGGTGCCGAGTGCACGAGGCCGGTCGGCGCCTTGTCTGAATAGCTGGGGAATGGCATGGGTGCTAGTGAATCCGGAGAGCTAATCGCCGGGAGCGGATTCATGATCAGCACTCTTGATTCCCCACCAGGGCGTTTGCTGGCTGGACAAATTGCCCAACTCGTCTATAGCGCTGAGTTCCCCATCTACAAGCGGGTTTTACACATTGAGGATGTGGTGAAGTTAGTCCGCTGTCCATTCGGCATTTACTCTTTCGCCACCGTGAAGACGGTTTTTGACGCCTCCGGGCAGTTGGTGGCTATCTTGAATACCCGGTTGCTCACCTGTGGCAGCAGCATTTTGACTCAGCTTCGCCGTGATGCCCGCTACCTGGGGGTGCCCGCTTTGCTACGGGTAATCGCGCGCTCAATTTGGTATCGAACAAAGATATATGGCTCTTTAGAAGGCGATGGGAGCTGGCATATCGAACATCTAGCCGTCTGCCCAACGCTTCAAGGCCAGGGCGTAGGCCGTGCCCTGCTCAAGTACGCCGAAGAAGAAGCCAAAACAGCCTCAGCTCCCACCATGACGCTAGAAGTCCTCAGTTCAAATGTCGGAGCCAAGCGGCTATACGAACGGCAAGGTTTCGTTGCTGCCCCACCTGAGCCGCCATCGCGATTTTGGCGCCAAGAAGCGAGCCAATACATGATCAAGGAATTGTAGTCATTTCTCTCAGAACGTGATTATCTGCTTGGGACGAGTGAGTCAGAGCGGGCCTGATTCCGGAACCAAGGCAGCATTCTCCATTTGTGCAGCCAACTTCTTGTCAAAGGTATATATGGGTACGTTTCCGCTGCGGTGAGCTTGCTCGACCAGCAGCACATCAACGACAGACAGCTTGGGGTGTGCCGAATAGCCCTTTACTACCGCAGTCCATACTTGACGATCAAAACTGATCTTTGACTCTGACATCAGCAACTTTAGTGAACTGACGATGTCGCCCCGTTCTAACTGATATACCTCACTCAGAACGTATACGAACTCGCACAGACTCTGATCAGAAACACACAATTCATCGTTGCCCCTAAGAAGTGCCGAGATTTGCTCAGCCTGAGCAGGGACATCATTCAAGACCCATCGCAGCAGACAATTTGTATCAAGACTCGGGGCCATATTTTTCCCTCACGGCTGCTTTCCATCCGTCGCCGGAGGTGTATGGAATACCCCAAGTACCTTTCCTCTTCATCTCGCTTTGTAACCGAGCCCGCACTTCTTCAAGACGCGGGGGAGGCTCGATGAGGACATTGCCCTCCTCAACTCTGAAGGTGACCAGTTGCCCAGGGTTGAAGCCGAACTCGCGGCGAATTTCTGCTGGAATTGTGACCTGTCCCTTGGAAGTGATGGTGGAAGTATGAGTCATGTAAGAACTGTAGCGTATGTAAGACCCAGTCTCTGTGTAAGAATGATCAAGCAAATTGCCTCCTTTTTGATGCGCAAGAACGCGCGATTCTTAACTAGGGCTTCTATCTCACTGTGGAAACTCAAAAGCGCTTTGGAGGCAGCCCTCACCTTGATCACGACCTTACAACCCAGGTATGACAAAAAATTGGACAAGGGGCTCTCCTGCAGACGGCACCAACTTCAGTCGGGCACATATGTTATGTCCAGTCAGACCGCAGAGACCAACCGACGAGACCTACGAGTAGCGGCTGTCGTTATTGGTTCTTTCGCCGGAGCAAACGCTTACGACTATCTGGGCCGTCACCCGTCACCATTGAGTCAAGATAACCTCGAGTTAGTGACGCCCTGACGCAAAGCACTACGTGGAATTCGCAGGAGGCAATTAGCGACTGGCCCGATCACAACATCGAAATCATGGCTGGTTCCGCCGTTCAGCCTATTTGTCTTGACCATTTCCAACCAGTCCATGGTTAGACCCTCAAATTCTTTGAGCAATAAAGATTCAGCCCTTACAAAGCTATAAGTATTTACGATGGCTAATCCTCCGAAACGATCGCGCATTGTCAAGGCCCAACCCCTTGCCTGCGACTCGAGTGTCGTTAGGTAGAACCCTCTCCCAAAGTCACGTCGATTTCGTGACTTGCGCAGGTCGGGAGTAGCGAATTCTTGGTTGATGCCGTGAAACTGTTTCATGCATGGCTTCGGGTGAAATAGTCCTCCGCGAATTGCGCTGACTCATCAAGGCTTTGGGTGTGTAGAGAATCAAAGTGCTGGCGGATGGCGGATATGGTTCCAGACTCTTTCAGGAGTGCAAGCCCTACTGCCACTGGTAGCTCATGGCGCATAGCGAACTCTTCGACGGCGTGCACCACCATCAGATTTTCGTCATGCTCACGTTGAGTCAATCTCTGCTCCCTATTATTCCTTAGTCAATAATATGGTAAACAATGAGTGCGCAGTGAGACTACGAGCATAAGGATCTCCTCTGAGGCTCAAGCGCAGACACGGGATTCTTCGGTAGTCGCATAGACAGCTATCGCAACTAAAGACTTCGCCTTACGGGTTGCCTTATTGGAGAACGCCAACCCCGATTTTTGTCGCCCGTTTTGAGAGCAATTCATCGAAGGTAGCCAAGGTGGCGTCCAATTTGATTGCGGTAGCCACGACGATTGCATCGGGAAGTCGCAAGTCTGTGCTGTATTGCGCCTGCTAGCGAAGGTGCTGCCTTATTGACAGAGTGTCATAGGGGGCTCGTATAGTTAATACTCTCGAACATATGTTCGATTAGGAGGCGAAATGTGGCGCTGCGACGAAGACATCGAGGTGGTGGGTGGCTTGGTGGGGGACGTCTATGCGCCAGTGAAGTTTTGCCGCCAGCATCGTTGGTGGCGCATCACTGATGTGCTTATCCGCTGGGTGGAGACGTCGGATTGGTGGCATAGCGATTTGGCGGCGTCTTCGCGTGGTATTGGAGGAATAGGGGGTATTACACCTGATGGCGATCTGTTGGGTGAGGAAGAAATCTGGCGAGTAGTGGCTGATCCGGTATCGGGTGGCAGCGACGGGGTTTATGAGCTCTCGCATTCGTGGGGCAGTGGGCGCTGGCGACTCCGAGCGGTACTGGATTAGCGGGTGGGCTATGGGGTCATTTACGCGCCTGAGGGTGGCTTCGGTGAGCCACGGCAATCCTCCCGCCCCCAGCGAACAAGTCCACGTTGTTTACGTGCCTGAGGGTGGCTTCGGTGAGCCACCCCGAAAACTGCGGCATGCCGCG
>JAITSW010000104.1 GCA_031287505.1 Propionibacteriaceae bacterium | reverse complement strand
TACTTCTTAATCACGTCCTCCATCGAAAGATACCCGCCGGGTGCCACTACCCGGGTCACCTTGAGAGCCACGCTTGCCGAATTGGGGCTCTCCAAGGCTTCTGCGGTATATCCCGTCGGGGTGCAGGTATTCGGCACTCCAGATGCCTCCAGCAGCTACACCGTCATCGGACAGGCAACCACTTTCATTACCCTGGCAGGCGACAAGCGGGTTCCGGTGACGAATCTGGTGCGGCTGGACGCGCCACCCACCAAATTGGCCGACTCGCTTTTCGCCAACGAAGACCTAGCCGCCGAGCTAAACCCGCAAGGTGATTTGGGAAGGCTGGTCAAACTGCTCGACACGATTGGCCCGCTGGACGGCTATGCCATCGATCCGGCCCTTCTAGATGAGATCGCCGATATGGCTAACGGCTATGAAGTGGTCTTAGACGATGGCCTGAAACCGGGCACCGGACAGGCCCATGCAACGGCTTGGCTGCGCAAATACCGCATGCTTAAAGGAACTGGCGTTCGCACCCTCTTTGCCAATCCCGATCTAAACAGCAAAGACTGCGCAAAACTCGTCGAAAATGCGATGGCCGCCAAGAGTCCCATCGCGACCGGGCTGCCCTTGGTCGTCATCCCACCCAGATTTGAGGCGTCGGCAGACAACGTCGCGGCAGCAGCAGCCGCCAAATTCGACGCTGTCTTAGCTGCTAATTTGCGCGATTCCGGAGCCTTGAAACAGGCCGGCAAGCAGCGCGTCTTAGCGCTGACCACCGCCGACTCGCACGCGACGCTCCTAGCCGCGCAATACCAATTGGCGCAGACCTTCGTCGCCGGTGCTGCTGGGCAGCTCCGGCTAATTGCGCAACCGCAAGACGCGGCAAAGTGGGCCGAAGTCACCCAGCCGTGGATGCAAACCCGCCCGTTTGCGCAATTGCTCGAAGAAGAGCCGACAGCGACGGCGAGGTTTGCGAAATTTGAGGCGCAGACGTTGACCGACGCCGGGCTATCGCGGATAGCGAACGCCGGCAAAGAAATAAACACCTACGCCGACTTGGTTGCCGATGCGAAATCCGCCATCGGGGGGCCGGAATTGCTCGCCCGGGCAGCGTCGTCGTCTTGGATAGGAAATGAAGCCGGCCAAAAGGCGTATTTGGGACAGCTATCAGGCTTAATCGGCTCCAAGGCTCTGAACGCCGCTGTGGAGATTCAAGCTGTGCGCCGCTTCCTGATGTCATCGGAAGCCAACGAATTCCCGATCACGGTCACCAACAAGCTCTCGGAGCCCATTGAGGTAAAGATCACCACTGAGAGCTTGAACCCGCAGCGATTACAGGTGCCCGATTCCCAAGTGGTGCTGATTGAGCCCGGGGTCTCTCAGGTCGTCAACATCCATCCCCATTCCGACTCCAACGGGGTCATAGAAGTGCTCTCCCATGTGACGACCACGTCCGGCGCCAGGGTTTCCAAAGACGTGCGCATCACCATTTCGGTGACAAACCTCTCCTTCGTCGGCTGGGCAATCGTCATAGTTTCCGGCGGGGCCGTAGTCTTGTTGACGGCGCTTCGCATTCGCCAAAAGCGGCAAGGTGATTCCGAGCCGGGTGAAGCGACATTCGATACCCCGGCGGCGTCTGATTCGGCCGCCGCGCCCACCACACCCCCACCGCCAGCCTAGGAGCAAGACAATGAGTGAAACTGCTCCGCAGAGCACCGCCGGGGCTAAGCGGCTGATCAATGCCACCTGGATAATGGCCTCCGGCACGTTGGTGAGCCGGATTCTCGGTTTGGCGCGGGCCATGCTGATCGCGGCCGTGCTGGGCAACGGCACTATGCGCGGCGAGAGTTTCAACCTCGCCATGGTCGTCCCCAATTCGCTCTACATCTTGCTGGCCGGCGGCACTCTCAACAATGTCCTGGTGCCGCAAATTGCAAAGGCCGCCGAGAATGACGAAGACGGCGGCGAAGCCTTCATCAACCGAATTATGACCGGCTTCTTGCTGATCTTGGCGGTGGTGGCCGTCTTGCTCACCGTGATAGCCCCATTGGTGATGAACCTCTACGCCCGCGAGTGGAACGTGCCGGAAATGGCCGTCTACTGGCAGGGCTTAGTACTGATGAGCTACATCACCATGCCGCAGATCTTCTTCTACGGGGTCTTTTTCCTTATCGGGCAGGTGCTAAACGCAAAAGAGAGCTTTGGCCCGATGATGTGGGCACCCACGGTCAACAACGTGGTTTCCATCTTGGTCTTCGGAGCGTATGCCTCGATTTGGGGTATGGCGGATACTCCCGGGGCGGCTTTCTCGAACGAGCAAACTCTCTGGCTGGCATTTGGGTCGACGATCGGCATTGGCGTGCAAACCTTGGTGCTGCTGCCCTTCATGCGCAAGGCGGGCGTGCGCTTTCGTCCCCGTTTTGACTTGCGGCACACCGGCCTGGGGAAAACCTTTCATTTGGCCAAGTGGATGGTCGGCTTCGTCGTGCTCACTTCGCTGGCCCAAATCGTCATCGCAAATTTGGGGACGTACGCGCTGGCGGCAGCCCAGAAGGCGGGTCTGGAGGGAGGCGCAGGCGGCTTCAACGCTTACAACAGCGGGTATTTGATCTGGATTTTGCCGCATTCCTTGCTGACGGTCTCGCTGGCCACCGCCATGTTGCCTTCGGCATCGCGCGCGGCGGCCCTGGGAGATTTCAAAGAGGTGGCCGCCGAAACAACCCGCGCTATCCGCTTGGCCGTCACCTTCTTGGTGCCTGCCGCATTGGGGTTCCTGGCTCTAAGCGATCCGATAACCCGGCTCATTTACTCGCACGGCGCTGGAGCCAGCGACTACCACGTCGTCGCCTACGCGCTGGCCTGCTTCGCCATCGGGCTGGTTCCATACACAATTCAATACATATATCTGCGGGCCTTCTATTCGCTAGACAACACCCGGACGCCGTTCTTTTTGCAGATTGCGATTTCTGGCGCGAACGCGCTGCTGGCTGTGCTTTTCGTCTTAGCCTGGCAAGATCCAACTACCGTGGCAGCGCGCCTGGCGCTCTCCTACTCGGCCGCTTACACCATTGGGCTCTTCATCACCCATAAAGCCCTAAAGAAACGACTGCCCGAGCTTTCGGGCAGGGGGCTCACCCGCTTCCTTGGGCAATTGCTGGCAGCCGGCCTTCCTTCGGTGGCATTGGCCTGGGCGGTGCAAGCGCTCATCAACTCCGCTGACGCCGGACATACCCTTGGGGAACTGCTGGGCTTGGCAGCCGCAATCGCGGCAGCGGTTTTGAGCTTCTTCCTCATTGCCAAGGCCATCGGCGTCCCAGAGATTTCGCAGTTATTCTCCATCGTGCTGCGCCGCAAAGCGGCAGCGGACATTATCGACCAGGACGATACTCCCACCAGCGCGCAAGACGACCTGCTTCATCAGGCCATCGGCATGGAGGCAGTCCTCTACGACCAGACCATGGACGAATACTCGATGGTGATCGACCGGCGGGCGTTCGTCCATAACGTGTCCGGGATCGAAGCCGAAATGGAGCCGACCGAGCAGTTGCTGGCCGATCCGGATGGCAAAGGGATTTTTATCAAGGTCTCGCCCCCGCCAGATCCGCTCTTCTACCCCGAGCCGACTGGCGGTTTGGGACGCCCCCAGCCAAAAGCGGCTCCCGCCGGCGAGCCGGCTCCCGAAAACACCGAAATGATTCCGCTCGTTGAGAGCACCCCGGCCACCGTGTCGCAAATGCTAGTTGGCCGGTTCCGATTAGACCGAAAATTGTCGGTGCGGGGCGCGACCGAGCTTTGGCGGGCCTACGATGAAGTCCTGGACCGCTGGGTGCTCATCTACCTATTGGGACAAGCCAACCGCGCTGCCGCCTCTTTCCTACTCTCGGCTAGACGGGCGGCGCTGGCCACCGATGCCCGCTTCCTGCGGGTGCTGGACGTGGTGACAGCCGGGGACACCCACCCCGCTTACGTCGTCTACGAATACGCCCCAGGTGTGACCTTGGCCAACGTTCTTGAAGAAGGCCCGCTCACTGGTGCCCAGATTGCCTGGCTTGTCCGCGACGTCGCTGATGCCATCACGCATTTGCATGACGCGAACCTGACCCACGGACGGCTCACCCCGGCAACCGTGATGATCACCAATACCGGCAACGTTAAGATCACCGGCCTCTTGGCCGCTGAGACCAGTGGCGAAGACGCCAAACGCTCACTCATGGCTGAGGATGTCAAAGCGCTGGGCAAACTGCTCTACGCCGGACTCTTTGCCAAATGGATAGGCGGAGCCGCGTTCGGCCTCGAAGCCGCGGACATCGACGGCCAATGGGCCGACGCCGGCGAGTTGGAAACCGTCGCCGACGCCGCCGTCCTAAATGTTGTGGACCGGATTCTCTCGAACGTCCCCGCTGCCGGGGCATCCCGACTGACCACCGCACCGAGGGTGACAACCCAACTCTCCCTCATCTTGGGGCCGGTCAGCGCCGCAACCGATTTGCGCAGCCGCCTGCACATTCTCGACGACTCGGCCCTGGTCTCTACCGTTGCCCCGCCGGAGCCAATCCCGGTCTACCCAGATGACCTAGCCGATAACGACGACTGGGTAGCCGCCGATGGCGGAGCCGACGCCTTGGAAGACTCTTTCAAAGACAACGAAGAGTTCTTCACCCCTGTGCCGCCTCCTGCGCCCAAGGAGAAAGCGCCTCTGGTGAAGAAACTCCAAGGGATTGGCCAGCTTCCCCGAGTTCGAGCCGGTCTAATCGTCGTCATAGTCGTAGGCGTCTTCGCCCTAATCGACAAGCTGCTTCCGTAAGCTGGCTACCGACTCCGCCTGCCAAGACCCGCTCAACGCTAGCCCCGCTGATAGCGCTGAAAACGAATGGCGCTCCAAGACAGAGCACTTGGCGGGCGCTCGTGGGCGTAAAATACGCTTCAGATGTCACTAAATTTCCCTCGCCGCAAAAACGGCCCCAAGAAGCCTGCCAAGAGTTCTAACAGCACGCCAATGTTTGCCTCATTGGCGGTGCGGAATTACCGTCTCTTCTTTCTGGGTGGATTCGTCTCCAATGTGGGGACGTGGATGGCGCGCATTGGGCAAGACTGGCTTGTAAAGCAAGAGCTCCCCGGCGGAAATGCCATGGCCCTGGGCATCACCACGGCACTGCAATTCCTTCCGGCGTTGCTGCTCGTCGGCCAGGCCGGCGTGGCCGCAGACCGCTTCGACAAGCGCAAACTGCTACAGGTGACCCAAGCCGGGATGATGTTCTTTTCTTTGGTGCTAGCCGTATTGGTGTGGAGCGGTTGGGCCGAACTGTGGCAGGTATACCTCCTAGCTTTCCTAACCGGCGTCTTCGCGGCATTCGACGCCCCGGCCCGCCAGGCGTTTGCGCCGGAAATGGTGCCCAGAAAGCTGATCCCGAACGCCGTGGGCCTAAACACCACGTCTTTC
>JAITSW010000040.1 GCA_031287505.1 Propionibacteriaceae bacterium | reverse complement strand
TTTTCGAACGCGGGATGGAGTCGATTCCGTCCGAGAACGTCTGCTATCCGGCCAAATTAGTACACGGGCATATTGAATCCCTGCTGGGCATGGGCATCAAAACAATCTTCTTGCCCTGTGTGACATTTGAACAGCAAGAGTTTGAAGAAGCCGACAAGAACTACAACTGCCCCATCGTGGCACTCTACCCACAGGTGGCCCAATCGAATATCGATGCCCTCAATGCCGAAGACGTACGCTACCTCGATCCGTTCGTGAACCTTGCCGACCGCCCCTTCTTAGCGAAGCGGGTGGCCGAAATCTTTGCCGACGACGGTGTCTCGCTGGCAGAAGCCGAGGCGGCTGTCGCGGCAGGGTTTGCCGAAGATGCGGCATTCAAAGCCGACGTGCGCGCGGAGGGCAAACGCACTCTCGAGTACATTGCGCGGCATAACATTCGCGGCATCGTGCTGGCCGGCCGGCCGTATCACCTAGATCCAGAGATCCACCACGGCATTCCAGAAGCCATCAACGCGCTTGGCATGGCCGTGCTCACCGAAGACAGCGTCATCAACCAGCCTTTGGTAGCGCGTCCGCTGCGGGTACGCGACCAGTGGGCCTACCACTCGCGCCTGTACGAATCGGCCGCCCGGGTAGGCAAAGACCCCTCACTCTCACTCGTCCAGCTAAACTCATTTGGCTGCGGCGTGGATGCCATCACCACCGATCAGGTGCAAGAGCTTCTGGAACGAGTTGGCGACACCTACACCCTGCTCAAGATAGACGAGGTGTCGAACCTGGGGGCAGCCCGGATTCGCCTACGCTCACTGCAAGCGGCGTCTGCGCAGCGGAGCACCGAAATCGATATGACGGAGCCCCCCCCTCAGCTCAAGCCACGTTTCACCAAGGAGCATCGCGCCAATCACACCATCTTTGCCCCGCAGATGTCGCCGATTCACTTCAGGCTCATCGGCCCGGCCATTCGCAAGCATGGTTACCGGGTGAAAGTCCTGGAACATGCCACCGGCGAAGATGTTCAATGCGGCTTGAAATTTGTCAATAACGACGCGTGTTTTCCGGCGATCATGGTGATCGGCCAACTGATCAACAACTTCATCTCTGGAGATGCCGACCCGAACAACTCGACGGTTATCATCACCCAAACAGGCGGCATGTGCCGAGCCAGTAACTATGTGGGCTTGTTGCGCAAAGGTTTGGCCGATGCCGGCTATTCACAAGTGCCCGTTTTGGCGGTAAGCGTGCAAGGGCTGGAATCCCACCCCGGCTTCAAACTCACTCTACCCATGGCTCACAGCGGTATTCAGGCCGTCGTGCTCGGCGATCTCATCCAAAACGTGTTGCTGCGGGTACGACCTTACGAGATTGAGCCCGGCAGCGCTCAAAAGCTCTACTACCGCTGGGATCAGATCTTCCAGGAATGGTTTGGCAGTCGCGGATATTCGAAGACCCTGGGCAAACAGCTGAGCTATACAAGGCTCGTTCGCCAGGTGGTCGCCGAGTTTGACGCTTTGCCGCTATTGAACGTTCCAAGACGCCCCCGCGTCGGCGTGGTCGGCGAAATTCTGGTGAAATTCCATCCGGACGCGAATAATCACGTGGTTGAGGTTATCGAAGAAGAAGGCTGCGAAGCGGTCGTGCCCGGCATTCTCGACTTCTTCACCCAAAAGCTCTACGCAGCTGATTGGCGGGCCGCAAATCTGGGCGTTGGGCAAAAGACCCGCTGGGTGAAGAAGCTGGCCGCTTGGCTCTTTGAGCAGTATCAAAAGCCGGTAATTTCCGCGCTAAAGGAGACGAACGGGAAATTCGCCGTTCCTACGCCTATGGAAGAGATGGCTGAAAAGGCGCAAGAGATTCTTTCTCTAGGGACGGCCGCAGGCGAAGGTTGGTTGCTGACAGCAGAGATGATTGACCTAATCGAGTCCGGCGCCCCAAACATCATCTGCGCCCAACCTTTTGCCTGCCTACCCAATCACGTGGTCGGGCGCGGCATGTTCCGGGCATTGCGGCAGAAATACCCCTCCGCAAATGTGGTCTCCATTGATTACGACCCAGGCGCGTCCGAAGTAAACCAGCTCAACCGCATCAAGTTGATGATTTCGAATGCGACCGTCACCGGCGAAAACAACCTAGATTTCCAAACGACTGGCTCTGACACAGCCCTGAGCAAGGTGGGCAGCCAATAGGATTGGGCTTATGTCTATTTTGAATCTCACAGAGGCGGAGCTGCGCTCTAGGCGAAGCATGAAGTGGATGGCATATCCATCCGATGTGCTACCACTTTGGGTGGCTGAAATGGATGTGATGCCCCATCCGAAGGTGCGTGAAGCACTTTCCCGGGCAGTTGAGATAGGCGACTTGGGATATCCCTGGGGATTGGGGTATTCGCAGGCCTTCCAGGCGATGGCGAAGAAGCGTTGGGATTGGGAACTCCCGGACAAACAGATAATGACCGCCGGCGATGTGATGGCGAATATCCAGTCGATCTTGCTCGCGCTCACCAAGCCCGGCGACACGGTGGTGATCAATCCCCCGGTCTATCCGCCTTTCCGCAAAGTCATCACGGTCTATGGCCGCAAGATCGTTGAAGCACCGCTCAGTGCCGCAGGCCGCCTAGATTTTGCAACACTTGAGGCTGCCTTTGCCAGGCCAGAGCGGCCAAAGGCCTATCTTCTCTGCTCACCGCACAATCCGACTGGCACCATCCATACCCGTGAAGAATTGACCCGCCTGCTTGAGCTCGCGAATGCCCATGGCGTCACAGTCATTTCCGATGAGATTCACGCCACGTTGATCGATCCAGGCCAGGTTTTCACCCCGATTCTCACGCTGCCGGGCAGTGAGGCGGCGTTGAGCACGACGTCCGCTGGAAAATCTTGGAATCTCGCGGGGCTCAAAGGCGGGCTGGTCATGGGCGGCGCGGATTCAATACTCCCCCTTCTCCGTCCAATTCTTGGCAATCAAGGCGGGCATCTGGCCTATCTGGCGCACACAGCAGCACTGACTTACGCCCAAGGCTGGGTGGACGATTTGATGGCAGAGGTGGCCGCAAACAAGCAGCTATTAGCCCAGACACTTGCCGAAAAGCTCCCCCAAGTGCGCTATTCCCCGGCCCAGGGCACCTATTTGGCCTGGCTAGATTGCACCGATCTGGGACTAGCCGATCCGAAACAGGCTTTTGCAGAACGCGGGCGCGTGGCTTTCAATGCCGGCGCCGATTTCGGCGTCGAACACCGGCAGTGGGTGCGCGTGAATCTGGCTTGCAACCCAGATTTCATCAGCGAGGCGGTTGACAGAATGGCTGCCTCGCTTTAAAGGTGCGTACTTCACTAAACTTCTCCAAGGGATAGTACCCACGATAACCATCACTCAAAGCGAGGAAAACCATGGCCCAAAAGGTAGCCATTCTGACCGCCGGCGGATTCGCCCCCTGTTTGTCCACTGCTATCGGCAATCTCATCAAACGTTATACGCAAATCGACCCGAAGGTTGAGATCATCGCCTATAAAAACGGCTATCAAGGCCTGCTGACGGGAGACTACCTAGAGGTAACCGACGAGGTACGTGAGAAAGCACACCTGTTAGAGCAGTTTGGCGGCTCCCCTATTGGCAACTCGCGGGTTAAGCTCACCAACGCCAAAGACCTCGTAAAACGCAACCTGGTACGCCCGGGCGATAACCCGCTAAAGAATGCCGCTGACCGCCTTGTTGAGGATGGCGTGACAATTCTGCATACCGTTGGCGGAGACGACACAAACACCACCGCCGCTGATTTGGCCGCATATTTAGCCGACAACCGGTACGAGCTCACGGTTGTCGGTTTACCCAAAACCGTTGATAACGACATCATTCCGATCCGTCAGTCCTTGGGCGCCGACACTGCCGCCGAGCAGGGTGCGCTTTTTGCCCGCAATGTCATGTCGGAGCACAACGCGGGCACCCGGGTGCTGATCATCCATGAGATTATGGGACGCCACTGTGGCTGGCTGACCGCCGCCACGGCTCGCAAATACCGCGAATGGCTGGATTCCGTCGAATGGCTCGAAGAGATCGGCCTGAGCAAGAAGGCCTGGGATGTCCATGCCGTCTACGTCCCCGAAGCTGAAATTGATTTCGCGCAAGAAGCCGAACGATTAGACAACATCATGGACGAATACGGCAACGCCA
>JAITSW010000051.1 GCA_031287505.1 Propionibacteriaceae bacterium | reverse complement strand
TAGGCAACTGCAGTGGTGAGCGGTCGGCCGCATGGCATGAAGATGACCTTCCGATCTTGGAATACGGCACGTCTTTTTCTGGTGACCAGTGGGTTTGTTCTTCTTCCAAGACTGGAATGACTTGTTGGAACACCAAGACTTATCACGGATTCAAACTATCTCGAAGTGCCCAACTCACTTGGTGAGAAGACCTCCAACCCAGTTGTGTTTTCACGGCTTCTGGAGAGTGAACAGGTGGAGAATAACAGGAGCAGTGGTCACAGATTTCTTCCCAGAAGCATCCCCGACGGAAGAACATAGTGGCTTGTCTAGGGCGTATTGAGCCTTGGCCTATAATTGCGACGGCAACTTTTCAGAAAAATGGTTGCCGCAGCTCCCAATAATGACAAGTGAGATTCACTATGACGCAGCCCAACGACCTGAGCGTCGATCTCACGGCACTCACTAGCCGGTCTTATCGGGTGCGCGCTTTGCCCCACCCCTGGCGTTGGGTGGCCGGCGTCGTGATCACGGTGCTCTTGGTGTTGCTCGGCGTCGCCTTTGCCAACGGCCAAATTGATTGGCCGATGGTCGCGAAGTTCTTCGCTGCCCCGACAATTCTCAAAGGCATCGTCACAACACTCGAAATCTCCGCCCTCTCGATGGTGTTGGGGCTGGTGCTCGGCGTGGTGTTCGCGATGATGAAGCAGTCTTCAAACCCGGTGAGCAAAGTGGTGGCCGAGGGGTATATCTGGGTTTTCCGCGGGACGCCGGTGCTGTTGCAACTGCTGCTGTGGTTCAATATCGCGCTGGTTTTCCCAACCATTGGATTCGGCGGTTTTAGCGCGCGAACGATCGACGTGGTGACGCCGTTCGTCGCAGCGGTTTTGGGGCTGGGCATCAACGAGGGCGCCTATATGACGGAAGTTGTGCGCGCTGGACTGCTCTCCGTAGACAAAGGGCAAGCCGAAGCGGCGGCAACCATAGGCCTCTCACCCTTCCAAACCTTCCGGCGGATTACCCTTCCGCAGACGCTTCGGGTCATCATCCCCCCGATTGGAAACTCTGCCATCGGCATGCTGAAGACCTCTTCGCTAGCGTCCACAATTGCGGCATCCGAGCTGGTCAACGCCGCCAATCAGATTTACTTCGTCAACGGTGCGGTGATCGAGCTGCTGATTGTGGCAGGCATCTGGTATCTGGCTTTCACCACGGTATTGAGCGTCATCCAGTACTTTATCGAACGGCATTTTGGGCGCGGCTACAACTCAAGCGGCGCCATCCGCAAAGGACAGGGCGCGACGGCCGCTTTGGAAGTCGCGGACGGAGGCAAGTGATGGGCAGTTCCAGCTTTCCCCCGCCTTCGCGCGAAGACTGCGAGATCGCCGTAAAAGCCATAAACGTCACCAAGAGTTTTGGCAGTACCCACGTGTTGCGTGGAGTTGACTTAGAAGTTCGCAAGGGTGAGGTATTCTGCCTGCTGGGCCCGTCCGGCGGCGGCAAATCCACCCTGTTGCGCTGCATCAACCATTTGGAGACTCCCGACGGCGGAGTTATCTGGGTGAACGGCTCAATTGTCGGCTACCACCTCAAAGACGGGGTGCTGCACGAACTCCCACCCAAGAAGGCGCGTGCCCAACAGCGCCGTATCGGAATGGTCTTCCAACACTTCAACCTTTTCCCGCACATGACGGCAATTGAGAATGTGATGGAGGGTCGCGTCACCGTCCTACGCGATTCAAAAACTCTGGCGCGCGAAAAGGCGATGGCGCGGCTTATCCAAGTCGGGCTGGCCGATCAAGCCGACCATTATCCCAGCCAGCTCTCGGGTGGGCAGAAACAGCGCGTGGCCATCGCGCGGGCGCTGTGCATGGAACCCGAACTGATGCTCTTCGACGAGCCGACCTCGGCACTGGATCCAGAACTCGTCGGCGAAGTGCTGGCCGTGATGAAAGACCTAGCCAACTCGGGTACCACAATGATTGTGGTGACTCACGAAGTCGGCTTCGCGCGCGCCGTCGCCGATTCTGTCGGGATCATGGTAGACGGCACCATGCGCGAAATGGGCGACCCCGATGCCGTCTTTTCAAATCCGCAAGATCCCCGCGTGAAGGCCTTCCTCTCCGCTGTGCTCGAACACAACATCTAACCCCCAAAAAACCGAAAAGGAACAATAAATGAAGTCAACCAAGTTTTTCTCTGCCTTGACGGCGGCTACGGCGCTCGTCGCATTTGCGGGCTGCGGCGCTCCGGCTGCTCCCACCACCGAGCCCCCGACCCCCGCTGCAACGGCTCCGCAAACTTCGGCGACCGCTGATCCGAATGCCGCTCTGCAGGCATTGGTACCTGAAGGCATCCGCACTGCGGGCGTACTCAAGGTCGCAATTTCGCTGGCCTATCCGCCCATGGAATACCCGGTGGAAGCCGGCTCGGAAGAGCTCGTCGGCGTCGACATTGAGCTGGCTCAGGAAGTTGCCAAGCGTTTGGCTCTGACCATTGAGTTCGACAATGTCGACTTCGAACAGCTCATTCCCTCTGTCACCACCGGCCGCGACCATCTGATTTGGACGGCGATGTCCGACTACATCCAGCGCCAGGAAAAGCTCGATTTTGTAGACTATTTCCGCACCGGCGATGCCTTTTTCGCCCCCGCTGCGGCAAAGGACTCAATCAAAGACCTCAAAGACCTTTGCGGAAAGACAGTGACTGTCGCCACCGGCACCAACTGGGGCAAGACGGTTCAGGAGCTCTCCAAGACCATCTGCACCGACGGCACCGAAATCAGCACTCTCGAAATTGAAACCCTTGCCGAGCAGAAGGTTCAAATGAAAACCGGCCGCGCGCAGGTTATTTTGCTGGGCCTTGAAGGCGGCGCCGATTTGAGCCCGAACGAGTACTACCACTTTGGCGAACTCCTCTCTCCCAACAACTCCGGCGTCGGCGTCTCCAAAGAAAACGCCGGCCTGCGGGATGCCGTCCAGGGAGCACTCACCGCTATGGCAGCTGACGGCACCTACCAGGCGATCTTGGACAAGTACAACTGCGGCGACGCAGCGGTAAGCGAGTTCACCATTAACGACGGTGTCGAAGGCTAGTGCCTAAGCTCCTAGGGCGGGACAAACCGATCTTCGGCATGCTCCACCTGGGTGGTAACACCCGGGCGGAGCGGCTGGATCGGGTCAAATACGAGACGCAGGCCTACGTCGAGGGCGGCATAGACGGCGTTATCGTGGAAAACTATTTTGGCGACTACGACGATGTGGCCGCCGCCCTGGATTGGCTGGACGACAATCGGCCGGCTAAT
Organism: Propionibacteriaceae bacterium; assembly: GCA_031287505.1. GTDB lineage: Bacteria > Actinomycetota > Actinomycetes > Propionibacteriales > Propionibacteriaceae > Propionicimonas. The sequence goes on along the minus strand of JAITSW010000051.1, from coordinate 4,535 downwards.
ACGATTATCGGCCTAAACACGCTTGACAACGACGCTTTGGCCTTCGAGCTCGCCGCCTCACATCCGATTGACTTCGTCCAACTTGACGGGGTTGCCGGGCATCTTTCCCCGAACGACGACCCAGATTTTGCGCAGCAGTTGGCAGTATGGCGGGCATCGTCCTTGGTATTCGGAGGCGTCCGCTTCAAATACCAGCCGGTGCTTTCTGGAAACGACGAAGCCACAGACGTGGCGATTGGAGCGACCCGCTGCGACGCTTTGGTGGTGACTGCCTCGAAGACTGGCGAAGAGACGGATGTGGCTAAGGTGCTGCGCTTCCGCGAGGTAGTGGGGAAGGACTATCCGTTGTTGATTGGGGCTGGCCTCACTGCTGAAAACGCCGCCACCGGGTTAGCCGTTGCCGATGGCGCAATTGTCGGGAGCTACCTAAAAGACACCCATGAAGCCAAGGGCATAGTCTCGCCCGCCAACGTCCAAAAACTAATGAGCGCCGTCAATCTGTTGCGTTGATCTCACCGATGCAACCTTTGGCCAGTGATCTTTCCGGGGTCTTCGCAGGTAGGTTTACGGCAGGTTTACCGGTTCACCGCAATTTAGAGCGTAGTTGGGTTCCGCTATGAAGTCTTGGGCTTTGCCTCCCGAGTTGGGTCATCCCTACTGCTTCTCGACTTCCAAATCGCGCTGACTAGGTGTTTTAGTTTCGTTTAGTGTGTCGTTAAGGCACTAACCTGTTTGACCCGATCCGAGGTGAAAACCCGGCATTTGGCGCTATTGGGGATTAGCGGAGGGCGACTATTGCTTCCCAAGGTTGCAACTCGTAGGCACCAGCGGCAGCGATCGGCTTCCCCAGGGTGGAAAGAGCCACCGTCCAGACCGGATGCGCCGTCTGAATCCCGTCGGAGAAGTTGGCGTAAACCCGGGCATCGCCACTCTCGTAGGCGAACAGCGTGTCGGTTGCCGCGAGTTGGCGATAGCGGTTCAGCCGTCCGCCATGGACTTGCCGACGCAACGCCAGCAAGCTGCGGATGTAATTCAGTGTGGAGAAAGGGTCGGCGTCTTGACCGGCTACGTTCAAGCTGCGGTCGGGGTGCAGCGGAAGCCACGGCTTTCCGGTGGTGAAGCCACCTAGCTCGGAGTCGTCCCAGCGCATGGGCGAGCGGGCATTGTCCCGAGGCCAGGAACCGTTTTTGCCTCCCAAAGTGAGCGGATCCCGCTGCAACCCGACGGGGATATCGCTGTCGGGCATGCCCAGTTCGTCCCCGTAATAGAGACCGAAAGCACCCGGAAGCATAGCCAGAACCGTATGGATGAGGCGCATTTTGGCAATATCTCCGGCTGCCCAGCGGGTGCCTAATCTAGAGAGATCATGATTGGAACCGGCCCAGATCGGGCAGGCGCCTTGCGGGATGCCCGCAAAAGTCTCGTCGATTAGCGACGCAAATGTCTGAGCCCCGAAATCGGCAAAGATCAGCGGGAAGTTGAACGCCAACTGCAGTTGATCGTTATTGCCGTAGTAGTCAGCCAGCTGGGACGGATGCAGCACCCAGGTTTCGCCCAGCAGCAGCGGCACCTCCCCACCGGCTGCCCCCCGCTGCTCAGCGCGAATCCGCCAATCGCGGTAGACCTGGTGCACCTCGGGCTGGTTGAAGTTGTAAACGGTCTGCTGGCCGTGTTTGCCCGGTTGATACAGGACGCCTGGCAGCCGCTCGTCATTGGACGGGTTATCCCGCAAAGCTTCGTCTTTGTAAAAACCATTGGCAACGTCAATGCGAAAACCCGCCACCCCTTTGTCAAACCAGAAGTCCATGATCTTGTCGAACTCCCGGTGGACTGCCGGGTTACGCCAGTTGAGTTCCGGCTGTTCGGGCAAGAAATTGTGGAAGTAGTACTGCCCGGTGGCTCCGTCCCACTGCCAAGCGGGTTCGCCGGTGTCGTCCAGCCAGTTATTTGGCGGCGAGCCATCTGGACGCGGATCAGCCCACATGTAGTAGTCGCGATGTGCCGAATCCCGCGAGCTTTGAGCGTCAATAAACCACGGATGCCGATCAGAAGTGTGATTTGGGACAAGATCAAGCAGGACGCGCATACCCTTGCCCCTTGCCAGCGCGATCAACTCGTCCAGCTGCGCCAAAGATCCCAGTTGCGGATGAACGTTCGTGTAATCAGACACGTCATAACCCCAGTCCCGATCTGGGGACGGAGTCGTTGGCGAGAGCCAGATGGCATCGACGCTCAGTGATTCCAAGTGGTCGAGGGAATCGATCAGACCGGCAATATCGCCATAACCGTCGCCGTCTAAGTCTCGGAAGGAACGTAGGTAGACGTGATAGAGCACGGCACCATGCCACCACGGAGTCAGAGTCACAACACGTCCTTATCTGGGTACAGCCATCGGCGTCGAATACGGCGAATTCCTCCAATAGTAGCTTGACGGCTTGCTGTTGACAGCTCGAAGGACGATGCCGCCCGCACAATTCCCCATTTTGACGCCCGGGGATAGCAGGCTGAAACTGCCGGTAAAGTGGGCGCATGTCCATACCCCAGATTCCGCTAGTCGAACTCAACGACGGCTGGAAGATTCCAGCCAATGTGTTCGGCACTCCAGACGCCCCCAAAGAGCAGGCGTTGGCTATTTACCTCAACGCCCTAGATTCCGGATGGCGGGCTCTCGACACGGCCCGTTCTTATGGAAATGAGGACGTGGTCGGTGCGGCTATCGCGCAGACATCCGTACCCCGGAGTGAGATTTTCGTCACTTCGAAAGTTGCCGGCAGGCATCACGGCTACGACCAGACCCTAGCGGGGTTTGAGACTTCGATGAGCGAGTTGGGGTTGGAGTATTTAGACCTTTACCTTATTCACTGGCCAAACCCAGCCTGGGACAAGTACGTAGACACTTGGCGGGCTATGGTCAAGCTGCGCGGTGAAGGCCGGGTGCGCTCGTTTGGCGTCTCGAATTTCACCACCGATTTCATCCTCCGCCTGCAAGCCGAAACTGGAGTGCTGCCGGCTGTAAATCAAATTGAGCGTCATCCTTTTTTCCCCAATGCCGCTCAGGTTCGGGCAAACACCGAACTGGGAGTGGTAACCGAATCTTGGAGTTCGCTGGGCCATCAAGGCGCGGAGCTCAAAGATCCGGTGATTGTCGAACTAGCTGCCGCCCGAGGTGTCTCGGTAGCCCAGATTCTGCTGCGCTGGAACATCCAAGGAGGTGCGATTCCGGTTTCCTATACCCGACAGCCCCAGCGCGTCAAAGAAAACTTGGACGTGTATTCCTTTGAGCTAACTCCCGCCGAAATGGACGCCATCGACACCTTGGCCCGTCCCGATGGCGCAGTTTGGGGCAGCGATCCAGCTACCGAAATTGTTCAGTGGTAGGCGTTGATGAGAAAAATCCATCCGCTACCTTTGACGGCGCAGAGTTTTGAACGCTATGGGCAGGTGCTCTTCTTGGACGGGCGGGAGAGTGAAGGAGTCGTCGTGTCAAAATCCGATGACCTCAACGATGCCCGCACATATGCGCCGATAATCGACACGGTCGGCTCCCTTGGGTACACCATCGCCCGCACGCTGCCCACCCAGATCACCGCGATGGAGCGCCACTTTGACACCGAGGAAGGGGCTTTTGGGGCCGGGCTGCCGTTCGTGCTCGTTGTTGACGACGCTGAAGGAGAGCACCCCGATCCAGCCACCGTTGCGGCGTTCATCGTGCCCGTGGGTACCGTAGTGAAGCTGAATCGCGGCATTTGGCACGATGCCTGTCTTGGCTTGAGTGAGCCAACGCCGTATTACTGGTTCGCCTACTGCGCCAATAACTTCTTGGACGAATGGGCTGAGCTGCCCGAGCCGGTTGAGCTTGCCCTTGAAGGCTGACATGGCAATTGTCCCCACCTTCTTCGTCGGCGACATCTCCCTAGACCGCTATTACCGCGCCGGTGCCTGGCCGGTGATGGGCGACCGGGTTGCCATGGACGTGCTGGAAGAGCAAATAGGCGGCATGGTCGCCAACGCCGCCCGGGTACATGCCGGCTTTGGCCAACCCACCGAGTTCATCTCAATTTTGAACAACGGCCAACTCACCCAAGAGTTGAAAGCCGGCCTGCTCGCCGCCAATGTTGGCATCTCGCACCTGGCACACCACGATGACGAGCCGGATCCGCAAACCGTGGTGATCATGGTCGGCGATGAGGACGTCATTTTTTGGGCTAATCCTTCGACACTGCCGATTCCCCTGCGCGCAGACACCCTAGAAGCCCTGACCTGTCCGGGGTATCTGTATTCGACAGCCGGACGCCTTGCGCGGCTCGTCGGCCCGGCGGGAGAATCAGCCGCCCAGGTGCTGCACACCATTAGGCAAGCTGGTCGGGAGCTGATCCTTGATTTGGATGCCGACGGTTTGCAGCTAGCTGATTCGGAGTTTGCCAGGGGTGCCCACACGGTGTTGATGAACGAACATGGGTTTACCCGCAGTGCTATTGCCGATAAAACCGCTTGGCTGGACGGGCATGAGATCACCGAGTTGATCGTCACGCTTG
>JAITSW010000001.1 GCA_031287505.1 Propionibacteriaceae bacterium | reverse complement strand
CTCGGCTAGAAACTGCTCAGGGTCATCGTCTAGGTCGCCTAGGGATTCCAAAATGGCGATGAGCTGTATCAAGGTCAAGACGCCAAAGCCGGTTGATTCTGAAGGTATGTGATCGTAGGGTTCGCCGGAGTTGAACGCCGGCCCTGCGATGTCAAGGTGAGCCCAGGGAATATCATCGGGCACAAATTCATAGAGGAACGCCGCAGCTGAAAGCGCGCCTCCGTAGCGGTTGCCGGTGGATTTGAGATCAGCCACCTTGGATTCGAGTTTTTTGCGGGTTTCATGTGGAATGGGCAACTGCCACAAATACTCTCCGGCGATATCCGAGGAAATATCCAACAGCTCGGATAAACCCTGCGAGTTGGTGACGTAGCCTGCAGTGCGCTCGCCCAAGGCGACGACGCAGGCTCCGGTCAGCGTGGCCAAGTCGATGACAAGATTTGGCCCATCCTCAACAGCGCGGGCTAGCGCGTCGGCGAGCACCAAGCGTCCTTCGGCGTCGGTGTTGCCATTTTCCACAGTCTTGCCGCTGTACATCGTCAGCACGTCGGAGGGATGTGAGGCAGAGCCGGAAGGCATGTTTTCGGCCAACGCGGCCCAAGCTGTGATCTCGATATCGGGTTGGTATTGTGCTGCGGCGAGGATCGCCGCCATCACTGCCGCCGCACCCGCCATATCGTGCTTCATGGTATACATCGAGTCTGGCGGCTTTAGATCAAGACCTCCCGAGTCGAAGGTGATGCCCTTGCCAACCAGCGCCAGGTGCAGCAGCGGGAGATCGGATTGAGGCAATTCTTTCGGGAGGTAGTGGAGCTTGATCAACCGGGGCTCATTCGCGGATCCCTGGCCTACGGCGACGATTCCGCCATAACCTTCGGCGGCTAGGCGTTCGGCATCCCAAATCTCAAATTCGACGCCTGCGGCCTTCGCGTGTTTGGCGATTTCGGTGGCGAAGCTCTCCGGGTAAAGACGATTTGCCGGGGCATTGGTCCAGTGTCGGGCCAAGCAGATTCCCCGGGCCCGGATGACGGCCAGCTCGAGGAAAGGCGTGATGGTTGCCGGGCTGTCGTCTGTGATGACGCGGATGCCGGCTATCGGAGGGGTGGTAAACGGCTTGTAGCGGTAGCAGCCCAAGAGCGCGCCTTCAACCGCTGGCTCGATGGTGTCTAGCACGTCGGCAAAGCCGATACTCACATTCAAGGGCTTCTTACCCGCCAGCGAGCAAATGTGCCGCAGAGCCGCACCTGCTGCTCGGCGGGCTATCTCGTCTGCGTCATCGTCGTCGTTGCCCATTCCAGTTATCACGACGCGGAGTTTCTTTGCGGCCTGCAAGACGGTGATCGAGCCGATTTCGCTCTTGGCGCCCAGGTTCTTGGCGGCAGCTAGGACGCTCAGCCCCAGCGCTTCCCGGAAGGCGGCACCAATTTCGTCGGGTAGGCCGATAAGCTCGTCCTCCCCATCTGCGGTGACTAGCGCGACGACCAAGACATCGGTGTCTTTGGTGAGCTTGCGCGCACTACGAACTTCAGGAAGCCAAAAATCAAGCATGAAACACCAAATTCCCAGTGAGTATCGAACGACTTGGGTCAAGGTTATCGCCAAGTCATTGTCAGTGCGATCCCCATTTTCGTTCCATCCGGTTTTATCCAGTACCCGGCAGCGCGCTTGGACACTAGAATGTCTCAGTGCGCCCGAAATGGTTTGCCTATGAGACTAGAGGAGATCTGAATGTCCCAGCTGTTGCTTTCTCCACTCAATGACGCCCACGTGGCTTTGGGCGCAAAGTTTGCCGAGTTTTCCGGCTGGAATATGCCTTTGCAATATGGCGGTATCGTCGCCGAGCACAATGCGGTACGCCAGGCCGTCGGCATTTTCGATGTGAGCCACCTGGGCAAAGCCGAAGTATTGGGTGAGGGGGCATTGGAGTTTGCGAATAACTGCCTGACCAATGATTTGAACCGCATTCAAGACGGCCAGGCGCAGTACACCTTGATATGTGACGACGAAGCTGGAGTGGTTGACGATTTGATCGCTTACCGGGTCAGCGCTGACGAGATCTTTCTGATTCCAAATGCCGGCAACACCGCTGAAGTGGTGCGGCGGCTAAGCCAGGCGGCTCCTGCTGGTATTCAGGTGGTCAATCGCCATTGGGATTACGCCGTCGTAGCCGTCCAAGGGCCGAGAGCCGCCGAGGTGCTCGCGGCGGTCAACTTGCCCTCCGATCTGGGTTACATGAGCTTCGTCCGCGGTGTTTATCTAGACGATGCCGTCTCTGTTTGCCGCACGGGCTATACCGGTGAGCTTGGGTATGAGTTGGTCGTCCCCAAGGCAAATGCGCTGGCGCTGTGGGAGCAACTGCTGGTGGCGGGTAAGCCTTTTGGATTGACGCCAGCTGGATTGGGTGCTCGTGATACTTTGCGCACTGAGATGGGCTATCCCTTGCACGGGCATGAGCTCTCCACGTCCGTCAATGCCTTGGAGGCCCAGGTTGGTTGGGCTGTGGGATTTGCCAAAGAGGCCTTCTGGGGAGCCGGTGTCTTGCGTGAGATAAAGGCCGCTGGCGGGCCTTCGCGAAAACTCTGGGGCTTGAAATCGCTGGGGAAGGGTATCCCGCGTCCGGGCATGGGCGTTCTTTCTGATTCAGGTGAAACTATTGGCGAGGTTACTTCTGGCACCTTCTCCCCGACTTTGAACGTAGGTATTGCGCTGGCATTTCTCTCTTCCGCGCTCACTCTAGGTGATCGCGTCAACGTTCAGGTGCGTTCGCGGGTAGAGCCTTTCGAGGTGGTAAAGCCTCCGTTCGTGCCTTCTCGCGTCCGGTAAGCTTCATCTCGCACAACACAAAATCTAAGGACATCGGATGGGACTGTTAAAGCCATACCAGCGCAAGGCGGATGAGCCGGCCAAAACGGTGGCTCCGGCTGGTCAATCGGCCAAAGCGGGAGCCGAGGCGAGAATTGCGAAGAAGCAAGGACCCACCCCGACTCGCAGGGAATCTGAAGAGGCTCGCAGGCAGCGACTGCATCCGAATCTTAGCAAGGCTGAAATCCGGGCTCGAGATCGCGAACTCAGAGCTAAAGAGCGCGTGGCATCCTTTGAGCGGGCCGAGGGAACGCCCGTTAAGATCCTGGCTCGCGACTATATCGATTCCCGACGCAGCCTGTGCGAATGGTCGTTGCCAATGCTCGCGAGCCTCTTTGGGCTGGAACTCTTGATGGGGTATGTCGGGCAAGGGTTCATGTTGGTCGTCTCAATCATGGTATGGGTATTGATGGCCGGCATCGCTGTTGACGTCTTCATGATGTGGAGGGGATTCAAACGGCTATATAAGGCCCGTATCCCCAACGAATCTTTGCGGGGTGTCTTGATCTACTGCATTTCGCGGGCTATTTATATTCGCAGATTCCGTCGGCCTGCCCCCCGGGTAAAGCCCGGCGACAAAATCTAGAGGCGTAGTGATGGCTTACTACTGGACGACTGATCCGGAGCTTTCACAATGCGAAAAAGACGGATTCGATTTGGATTTGGGGTTTGAAACCCAAGAAGAAGCTGATGCCTGGCTCACCGACTTCTATCCGGATCTGGTCACCGCTGGAACCGTCAGCGTCACCTTGTGGGAGAATTCCCGACTTGTCTATGGTCCGATGTCCCTTGGCGACGGCTAGAGAAATAAATAACTCCGAAGTTGCGTAAATAGTGGCCGGGCTGTCGTAGATTGGATTTCGCGGCTAATATAGTTTGCGGTATGACGCAACGAGGAAAGGATCGTCAATGACAGCTTCAGTTGAAACCCAGGGGATTACCCTTACCGAGGCTGCGGCCAACAAGGCTCTTTCCCTGATGGCCAATGAAGGCGTTGAAGGCTTGGCGTTGCGCCTTTCTGTTGCTCCCGGAGGTTGCGCCGGGTTGCGTTACCAACTCTCGCTCGACGATGAGCGGGAAGAGGGCGATGTGCGCGCCGAGTTCTTTGGGGTCGAGGTGGTCGCCGATCGAATGAGCTTCCCCTATTTGATGGGTGCCACCGTTGATTTTGTGGACAGCATTGAGCAGGTCGGATTTACCATCGACAATCCGAATGCCGAGGGTTCGTGTGCTTGTGGGAAGAGCTTCCACTAGTTTGCTAAGGGCTCGTTTGACGCTATTTTGATTCGAGTGGGGCGCAACTGGCGTAGCATGGGATCGTTATACCGATTGGAGTCAGAAGTTGAGTGACGTAGCCCGTATCCTGCTCTATTCAAGCGACCGCGATGTGCGTGGTGCCGTGAGGTTGGCTCTTGGTGAGCGTATTGCCTCCGATCTTCCGAATTTGGAGATCATCGAAGTCGCTACCCAGCCCGCAGTTTTTCTGCAGTTGGACGCCGGTGGCTTTGACCTAGCCATTCTTGACGGCGAAGCGAGTCCGGCCGGCGGTATCGGTATCGCGCACCAGATCAAAGATGAGATTGCCTCGCCGCCCCCGGTGCTGCTTTTGGTGGCCCGGGTTGCAGATGCCTGGCTGGCCACCTGGTCTCGCGCCGAAGCTGTCGCGCCGCTGCCTGTCGACCCATTCAAGCTTCCAGCACAGGTGGCTGACCTGTTGCGGCTCTCGATAGCTCAGGGCGCGTAACTGCTTAGCTTCTGTGCCGGTATTGCGTCTAGAACAGTTGCAGTAGCTGAACCAAAGTCTGGGTGAGAATCGCGCCGATTACCAGGCTTGGGCCAAACGGGAAACTGACGTCTTTGGGGTGTGCAGACAGGTTTTTGCCCGCTCGGCGGGCTTTGCGCAGTCTCAACGCGCCGGTGGCAACCCCTATTAGGCTGCCGATCAATAGTGCGATAACGATGCTCGGCATCGACCCCGTCACCTGATTCAGCCCCAATGGGAGGCCTATCACCCCAGCCAGTCTCACATCGCCAAAACCCATGGGGGGCGTGTTCGTTTTACCGTGTTTTTTGCCTACCCGCCAGATGAATCCCAATATCGCCACGGCAAGCAGCGCAGACATTATGGAGTTGGCGGCGGGCTCAAACACTTGCCGCCAAGACAATGGGATTTGACCTGGCGGGACTCCGCCGTCGGCAATAGGCGTGGGGTAGAGCTTGTCAAAAGCCTTGGTGAAAGTCACTTGCGCCACCGCGCAGATTTCTAACCCCAGCACTAGGTAGGTGAGGCATTTGGGCAACATCGCCGTATGGGCATCGATCATCGCGAGCAGGACGCCACCCCAGATAAACGCAAATCCCATGAATGACAGCGGTGCGAAAATCGAAGTCGGGGACGGCCGCAAGCTAATCAACAGGCACGAGAGAAAGTATGCCGCCAAGAGCTTGAGCAGGAAGTCTCGCGAAATGAGCTCCCGATATGGGTGAGCGGGTGCGGCAACGTTGCCGTTGGCGCTGTGGGGGGATCCTTTTAGCCGCCACAAGAACGGCAGGCTAACCGCCGTGAAAAAGACGGAAGTTGCGATTATCCATGCCAGAGGCCAGCCGGCGAATACCCAAAATGACTCCGCGTTATCCCACGGGAGATTGTTCACATTTTCTCAGCGTTGGTTACTTGTCAGCTGCCTCGACTATATCTTCGGTCACGTCGGCTATCGGGTGCGCCACATAAGAATCTGCATAGGTGTGCGAGACCCAGCCGGTTTCCGCATCGGAACTGTACTTCTTGAGCACGGTATAAATGGCTCCGCCGATGATCGAAACAATGCTCGCAAATTTCAGGAATTTTCGAAAACCGGACTTCTTCGTCTTGACGAGGTCAAACTCATTTTCTTTACGGCTCATGGCACTCTCCATCCCTAGAAAACAGAATACTGGGAGTCTACCGGAGTTTGAGTTCCAATCGTTTTGAGCAGGCTTAGAGTTTGATGAGAAGATGTGTCGTTAGCAAAAGGAAGGAAACATAGTGGGAACCACCGCTACTTTGCACACGAATCTTGGAGACATAGTCATTGAGCTTTTTCCAGATCACGCTCCTAAGACGGTAGCCAATTTTGTTGGTTTGGCCGACGGGACTAAGGAATACCGCGACCCAGAATCTGGTGAAATCACCACCGGCAAGTTCTATGACGGGCTCACTTTCCATCGGATTATGGATGGTTTCATGATTCAGGGCGGCGATCCGCTCGGGAATGGCACTGGAGGCCCGGGCTACAAATTCGGTGACGAGATTCACCCAGAGCTCATTTTCAACAAGCCGTATCTGTTGGCAATGGCCAATGCCGGCCCGGGAACGAACGGTTCGCAGTTCTTCATCACCGTCGATGCCACTCCTTGGCTGAACCGCAAGCACACCATTTTTGGCGAAGTTGTGGATCAGGCCTCACGGTCGGTAGTTGACAAGATCGCCGCAGTGCCCACGCGTCCCGGAGACCGTCCGGTAGAGCCGGTGGTCATCGAGTCGGTTGAGATCACCCAGGGCTAAGTCTGGAATATCCTAGAGGAGGGATTCCGGCTAGCTTTCTTAGCCGGAATCCCCGCCCTTTAGCGCCACGCGTCCCGGAGACCGTCCGGTAGAGCCGGTGGCCATCGAGTCGGTGAGATCATCCGGGGTTAAGGCTCAAGTAGGGCTCAGCCGCTGCCGCGTGCAGCGGCCAGGCCCATTCGCCGTCCACCGAAAGCAAACGGACGCCGGGCGACTCCAGCCAGGCGGCAATACGTTCGGCCTCTTCCACCAGCCTGCTGTCAATGTCAAAGGCCGGACTGGAGGCATATTTCGCCAAGTCTTCTCCCACTTGGGATACGGCTGCGCTGTCCGGGGTGAAATCTGCCCCGACGAGTTGCCCGTGTCTGATGGCGTGCACCTCCCAGCCGGCTCCGCGCCATGAATCGGGCACCCAGAGGGCGGCGGTGATTTGCCGGCAAGCAGATAGCGCAGAGACCCGGTGAAACCGGTGGGCGGCGGTGGCAAAAGCCTCTGCCCGCCGCGTCAGCTCGGCGCATTCTTCAAAACGCTCGTGTTCGGCTAGCTGTGCCACCTTGCCCGAGATGGCGCTGAGCACCGGGCGTATGTCTTTGCCAAGGGCATCGGTTGCGCATTGCACAAGATCGCGATAATCGTCGCGGCTGATCTCGCAAAGACAAGGTGCAACACATTTGCCCATCTCGGCCAGCGCACAGGCTCCGGAAGGCTTGCCGACGGCCAGCCTCTTGCCGCACTGCCGGATGGGATAGGCCTCGTACAGCGCCAGCAGGATCTCTTCTATGGTGCTGCGAGAGCGAATCGGGCCAAAGGCGAAGGTATCTTTGCCGGGCGTGCGCGAGACACTAAAACGCGGGTAAGGCTCGTTGGTGAGCTTGATCCAGTGCTGGCGCTGCGGGTATTTGGATCTGCGGTTGTAACGCGGCGCATGGGCTGCGATCATTCGCAACTCCAACACCTCCGCCTCTAGCTCGGTGCGGCAGGCGATGGCCTCAACACCGGTGGCAATGCGCACCATCTCGTCCATGCGCGGACGGGTTTCGTTAGCGGTGAAATAGTTGCGCACCCGGTTTTGGATGCTGCGGCTCTTGCCCACATAGAGCACTTGCCTGCGAATCGCCCCATGGGCGTCGGGCAGGTCGGCTACAAACGAATACACCCCGGGCTTGCGGGGCAGATCAGCTGCCATGGTGCGTTTGGCCCGCCGCTCGGGGGAGACGTAGTGGGTGAACTCCTGCAATTCTTCGAAAGTGTAAACCTGCCGCGAACCGACTCTCTCTAGCAGGGCGTGCAGCACATCGACGGTGGCCCGGGCATCGTCTAGTGCCCGGTGGTTGGGGGTGACTTCGGTGCCGAAATAAGCGGCGAGCGTACCCAGCCGCACATTCGGGACTTCATCCCGCAGCAGGGCTTGCCGGGCGAGGGCCACGGTGTCCACTACTTTGAACGCCGGCCACTGGTACCCCAAATCAGCGGTTGCCCGCTTGAGAAAACCCACGTCAAAGCGGGCATTATGGGCAACTAAGACGCTTCCGTTGGCAAACGTCAGGAAGGTCGGCAAGACTTCGGCTATCGGCGGGGCATCGGCAACCATGGAATCGGTGATGCCGGTGAGGCTGACGATCATCGCCGGGATGTGCTGCCCGGGGTTGACGAATGTTTGGAATTCGCCCAAGACTTCCCCGCCGCGCACTTTTACCGCGCCAAACTCGGTGATGGCCGCCTCGGGGCCGGCCCCTGTTGTTTCCAAGTCGACAACGCAGAAGGTCACCTCGCTTAGCGGCGTGCCCAAGTCTTCAAATGTGGGCTGCAGCGGGATCGACGGGCTACTCACAGACCTAACGGTAGCGATGGGCTATGACAATTCCCTACTCCCGCTCCCGGTGGGACGCGGCGGGTTAAAAATGTCATAGGCGACTGCTAGTACTTGGCCATGAGCCTTTTTCGTATTGATTGCGCCACTTGCTCTGCGAAGATGAGTGGCTGTGCCGATTGCGTCTTGAGCCTGTTGCTTCCCATTCCGGAGTCTCCAGTTTCCAGCGCTGCCCCTACTGCCCAATTTGAACCGGACGAGGTATTTGCCTTGCGGCAGTTGGCTAGTCAAGATTTGCTGCCGCCGCTGCGCTGGGCGGCAACAGGGTAGGGAATGACTTTGCAACAGTTTTCGTTCCTGTAAATATGCTCAGATTCTGAGAAAATTGACCTGTGGCTTGCGGGCAGCCCCCCTGAAGTCTAAGATTTTCTTAGGATTGTTTCAGGAAAGGAGATGACGTGGGTAAGCAGGGTCTATCTCGTGCCATTGCCGTATTCGCCCTGACTATCTCCCTATTGGCTGCTTCGGCCACGGCCTTTGCCGATCCGGACGGCACTGGGGTGCCGACTCCCACGCCCTCTCCCAAGACCATTAAAGATGCCAAGGCCCAGGTTAAATATCTTGAGGAGCAAGCCTCTCAGGTCGAGGAAGATTATGAACAGGCTAAGATCAAATATGATGCCGGTAAGCGACGCGTTAAGCTGCTCGAGCAAGATGTGGCCGCCCAAAAAGCCAAAGTGGCCCTGCTGGGGGAGCGGGCTCGCACCATCGCTTTGCTGCAGTTCCAAAATCGCGGCATAGACACCACGGCCCAGATTTTCACCTCCTCTGATCCCGACTCGTTCTTGGGGCAGCTTTCAACGGCGTCGCAAGTGGACGCGAATATGAATTCAGCCCTGCAAGAGCATCTGGCACAGCAGGCAAACCTCACCGATCTAGAACGCACTCTCAAGGCTGAAGTGCTTTCGCTCGCCGCCGAGGAAAAGCGGCTGGCCGAGCTAGATAAACAGCTTGACGAAAGCCTCAAAGCTGCCAAGGCCCTGGTAGAGAAAATGACTGCCGCCGAGTTGGCGGCGATGTACGCGGCTGAGGGTGGCTCTAGCTCATTTGACGCCTCTGACGTCGATGCGGGCGGGCGCGTCAAAGCCGTTATTTCCTACGCTGTCTCGCATGTCAAGGGTGCCCAGTATGTGCGCGGGGCATCGGGTCCAAAGGCGTTTGACTGCTCCGGGTTTACCTTGGCCGCTTATCGGGTCGCGGGTATCTCGCTACCGCACTCGTCTCGCTCGCAGTACTCCGTGGGGCGTGCGGTTTCCCGTTCTGATCTCAAGCCTGGCGATCTGATCTTCTGGTATTCGCCGATTCACCACGTTGGCCTATACCTTGGGAATGGCATGATCGCCCACGCCCGCAATCCCCGCGCTGATTTGGTGATCCAATCGTTGGCCAGCTATCCGGCGCCGTACACCGGAGCTCGACGCGTCATAGGTTGAGTTGATCTTAGTGGCGCCTAGGTTACCGCTCATCGCTCTCGCGGTGAGTTTGTCGATAGCTTTTTCCGGATGTGCCCAAGTGCCTCCGCAAGCCACTGCCGATGGTTCGCCTGAAGTGTCGCCCAGCCCTAGTGAAACTCTGGAAATCCAAGCTCAAGATGCCGATATTTTGATGGACAGGAATGGCTTGGTGACGGCAACTGGTTTCGCCACCGACGAAGCGCGCGGCGTCTGGACAGAGCGAATGCTCGCTTTGAATTCCGCACTCTCAGAAGTGAGGCTGGGGGATTTGGCGCAGGATTGGGATGGCGATATCGCCGTCAAATTACCGGCGGACGCTGCCGCTTTCCTTGCAAAAACGGGCAAAGCGGCCGACAGCTTTGCCGCTGCCACAGCCTGCGAGGCTGGGAAGTCCCAGGTCTATATATCCCCGGAGATCCCCGATGACGATCCCGATGGGATAGCTGCCGTGCTGCTCCATGAATCGGTGCATGTGATGACGAATTCCCCATGCGGCGAGCCTGGGCCGCAGTGGATTTCCGAAGGCATAGCCGAATCCGTGACCGCTTCGGTGTACTCCTTTGTGGCTGGAGAAAATGAAGAGTTGGTGCGGGCGTATTTGGCCGATAACGACGTTCCCAAGACGTTGCCCGATCTGGATGCCCCCGCTGGCGTCGCCGGGCAGCTTGGAGTGGCGCTCTCGCAATATGCCGTCAATGCGGCCATCGAAGAATTGGGGCGGGATAAAGCCCTAAAGATGCTTGGCGGGCTGGCAAAACAAGAGGCTGTTGCAGCGGCGGCGAAACCTGAATCTCAAAAGCAGCTCAAAGACCTCACGTCTTGGTACCTGCGATTGGTCAAAGGGCTGAAGTAAGCGCTTAGCTTGATCCGGCGTGCTTGCCGAAGAAGTCTATCGAGCCGGCGAAAAGCTCTTCTTTTTCATAATCCATGGTTGCCACGTGCCACGAACGTGCCAAGACCCGCTCGGAGATGTCTTCACTTGAGATTTGCCGCAACACCGTTTGGACGGACGAGGGCGGCAAGACATGGTCGACGGCTGAGCGGTAAAGCAAAACCGGGCAAATCACCAGATCCAGCGCCGCATTCACGTTGGTGCAAAGTTTGAGCAACTCGTTGGTCGCGTTCAGCGGTGTGACATCGTAGGTGTGCTCCTCCACCCCGGGCTTGGCGATATCCGAGCCGACGGCCGCTTTGAGAGCGGGGATGAAGTGGCGCAACAGCGGCGCAAAGTGGGCATTCCAAGGCAACTGGGTGGCTGGGTTGACCAATACCAAGCCGGCGACGTCGTCTGGGTGCTTCTCGGCAATGCGCAGTGCCAACGTCCCACCCATGGAAAGGCCGGCCACAAACACGGTCTTGCACTGTTTTTGCAAGGCGTGGAATTCGCGGTCGACGGTGGTGTACCAATCTTGCCAGGCGACGCGG
>JAITSW010000207.1 GCA_031287505.1 Propionibacteriaceae bacterium | reverse complement strand
CAGGCACAACGCCAATAAGAACCCGGCAGAATTTCACCCTATCTGCAAAACTTAGGCGAATCTGCGGAGGTGCCGGGCTGGTGCCCTCATATCCTGGCTGGTGCCCACGACAACAAACCTGGGCATCGCGGCCGGGCCGGGCTAGTGCCCTCATATCCGAGCCGATCCCCACGTCTTTTCATTTCCGACCGCCAGTAGACTGGGGAAAACCCCAAGGTAGGTTTGGACGGTAGCACCAATGACTTTTGCCCTGCGGCTAGCAAGAATTGACACATGGACAACGAAACAGCAACACCCATCGGCACCATAGGCTTTGCCGGCATCAGGGCTTTGGGGCGCGGCGTGCTTCGGGATACCGCCTACCTATTGCCTGGGCTCTTAATCGATACCGTGAAGTTCTCGCTACTCCTCACCTTGTTTTGCGTGGGTGTTGGGACGGTGATCATCTGGGTGGGCATCCCCATTTTGGTGTTCACTTTGCTGTTGGGGCACCAATTCGCCAATTTTGAGTTGCTGCGGCTGCGGCCGCTGGGTATCGAACCGAAAAAGCTCAGCGCTCGTTTCGGCGGCGCTACCGTCGTCAAACGAAAGCTGGGGATTTTGCGCAGCGGTCGGCATTGGCGGGAATTGCTGCATGGCATTTTCATTTTTCCGGTGACGGTGGTGACTTGGTCGATCTCTATCTCTTGGTGGGCGGTTGTGCTCGCCGGAGCGACAGGATGGATCTGGATTCCCATCCAGGACCGCGCCTTCCCACAATCTTTAGGCCTCGTAGATTTACTGCACCTGCCCATACTGGAGCAGGTTCTCCATTTCGCATTGGCGGTGGTGTTTGCCATCACGCTGCCTTGGGTGCTGCGCGGCTGCACGCTGGTGCATATCGCGTTGGCCAATGCTTTATTGCTGCCGACGAATGCGGAGCTAGAGGCCGAGATTGCCAAGCTTTCCCGGACGCGCGAGCAATTGGATGCTGCCGAAGTGCTTTCCCGCAGGCGGTTAGAGCACGACATCCATGACGGCCCGCAGCAAAAACTGATTCGCTTGGGGATGGATTTGGCAACAGCGCAACGGCGGCTAGACGAGGGCGATGTAGCTGCCGCCAGCTCCGCCTTGCGCGAAGCGCGTTCCCTCACCGATGCCACTATCTCCGAATTGCGGGCGCTTTCGCGGGGCTTCGCTCCCCCTATCTTGAAAGACCGGGGACTGGATGCGGCGCTTTCGGCCCTCTGCGCGCAGTCGGTCATCCCGACGCGGCTCACTGCCAATCTTGCCGACGCGAAGACGCTTCCCGAATCGATTGCCGCCGCCGCATATTTTGCCGTCGCGGAGGGATTGTCCAATGCCGCTAAGCATTCGCAGGCGTCCGAGATTCTTGTATACGCGCAGCTAGAGCCGCAAGAGCTCATCATCACCATTTGCGATAACGGCCGCGGCGGAGCCGAAATCGTGCCCGACCACGGCTTGGCAGGGCTGCGCGACCGAATCGAGGGCCACAACGGCTCGATCAGCCTAGACAGCATCGCGGATAGCGGTACCCGCGTCACCGTCAAGCTGCCCCGCTGAGCGTTACTCGGGAACGTTACTTGGGGACGTTACTTGGGGACGATCCTTTGTAACGTCCTTTGTTGAACGTTACTTGGGGGCGATCCTTTGTTACGTCCTTTGTTGTAGCGTTACTTGGGGACGGTCCTTTGTTACGCCAAGCTGCCCCGCTAACTCAAGGAGAATCATGCGCCTAGTTCTAGCCGAGGATTCGGTGCTGCTGCGCGAGGGGCTCATCCGGCTGCTGGTAGAAGCCGGGCACGAGGTACTCGCAGCAGTGGGAGACGCGCCAAACCTCATTTCGGCCGTTGAAATGCTTTCGGCTGCCGCTGGGACACGACCCGATGTCGTAATAACGGACGTTCGGATGCCCCCTGATTTCACCGACGACGGCCTGCGCGCGGCAGTGACGCTGCGGCGGCGTTTCCCCGGCCTAGGCGTGCTGGTGTTATCGCAATACGTCGAAGAGGTCTACGCCCGCGAGCTACTGGCAAATGGCGCTCAGGGCGTCGGCTATCTACTCAAAGACCGCATCCAAGACCTAGACGGGCTGGACGATGCCTTGGCTAGAATCCACTCCGGCTCAAGTGTCATCGACCCCGAAGTCGTCTCGCAAATCATGTCGCGCAGGCGCCCAAATGACCAACTCAACCGGCTCACTCCTCGTGAGCAAGAAGTGCTAGCCCTAATGGCTCAAGGCTGCACAAACCGCGCCATCGCTGCCAAGCTGGTAATTACCGAAGGCGCTGTGGAAAAACACGTCGCGGCTGTATTCGCCAAACTCGACCTAGCCGCCTCTCCCGACGAAAACCGCCGCGTACTGGCCGTTCTGGCATACTTCCAACACTAAACCCACGCCTGCTACTAGGCAGGTATGCCGAAATCTTTGGAACTGAAATTGGAGTAGAAGCGCCCCCTTTCTGCGACGAATTTTAGGACGCAATAATCTGGGTCTGTCACGCCGAGAGGGTAATACCGGGTGTCGCCGTCTTGCCATATCAATTCTTTGGTGGCGACATCCTCATGCACTTCCATCCGACCTATTAACAGCACGCCTGAGAAAAAACGCCTATCCATAAAATAGATAGATGCCAGCGGATTATCCCGATATTGCGCGACCCTCATGGATGAAGTATTTGTGGTGAACCAAAACTCGCTCAGCCCCTCCCGCTTCCGTGGAGAGAGCATCGCTTTCATATTTGGATACCCTTGCGCATCGACTGATGCAATGAACGCCGTAGCCTGCTTATCAATCAGATTCCCAATGGTCTGCTCAGGATTCCAAGCTGCCATCACTTGTCCCCATTTCTTTATGAATTATTCGAGCTTTTCGAATAATTGCTTCCTATTGCAATAATCAGAGTAACAAGCACCTATGACAAATATGGTGCTAGTGCCTGGCTGGTTCATTTTTCGCAACTGCGGTCAGCCGCCGCTGCTTAAGCGTTGAACTCACCCCAGTCGGTTTAGCCAAGCTACTGAACGCTGCTTTCGCCCCTATTGGTCGCTGATATGCAAAAAGCTGCGTAGAGCGGAACCGACTTGATGGCGTTTTCAAAGCCAAAGTTCTTCCTTGAAATACGGATGGAGTATTCGGGTCGGAATTTGCTGGCAAAAACACCGAGACTCTTTGATGTGACATGCTCGGACGGCTTCACTTCGATTGGGATACAAGCGCCATGAGAGGTTTGGTACACGAAGTCGATTTGGGCTTCGTTTTTGCTTTCCCAGTAGAACGGCGTGATGCCGTTTGCAATAAGCGTTTGGGCTACAAAGTTTTCGGTGACCCCACCTTGCAAGACATTTCTGACAGAGTTGGAGGTGCGACAAGACTCACGTATTATGTCCGGGAAGTTCTGTGCTTGCCTCAGATATTTATGTCCGCGTAGTGGTTATGGTTGTCTAGGTTTGCCGGTGCAGGGTTTCCTGGCTTGTTATGAGTTGGGAGTTGTCGATGGCTGCGCGCCGTGAGATCACGAAGAAGTATGCCCGCGAGTATGGGAAAGCTGACCGGAAAACGAAGTCGGTGATGCTGGATGAGCTGGCAGAGATTCCGGATCAAGCCCGGAATGACGTCAGCGATACGAACTGACGCTATAGCGATTGGCTGTTATCGCCAACGAAACTCAATCGGCGTTGCAGTTTACAATCCGAATCCCATTCTTGAGCTTACCTACGAAAGCATCAGGCTAGCCCGTAAGCCAGAACGTCGTCACTATCAGCGCCGCTATCAGCACCAGCAATCCACCAAGCAAAACCCACGTCGTCGGGCGGGCTAGGTTTACCGTGTATCCCACACCGAAGCGCTTTTCGACGAAGAGCGCCGGGTCGTCCGGGTTGAAGTAGAACTGTCCCAACTTCCAGAAACGGTCGTCGTTGACGTTGGCATTGCGGCTGTTTGCGCCTCGGGGCTCCGGCAGCCGAGAGCCGCCCTGGCCTACGCGGAACATCAAGAAATACGTCCCGCCAAGCACGATGGCCAACATAGCGAAGATTGGGGTCATGATGACCCAAGGGTTTTCCGCCCCGTGCAGTGTCACAATCTGCATGGCACCGATGGCTAGCGACACCACCACCCCCACGGCGATTTCAAAACCGGTGGTAACGCGCCGGAACCGGATACTCTGCAATCTGGAGGTATCAGGGTTAGCCGCATCAATTTGGCGTTTGGACGCCCGAATCAAGAAATACGTCCCACTGATAACCGCTGCCAGGAAAACTTGCACAATGAGCAGCGGGGCAACGGCGCCAAAGCCTTTGGGCTGATAAACATCCGCGACGCCGTTGACATCGAAGTGAACCGGAACTTGTTCCGGGACGTTTGGCCAGACAACCAAAATACCTAACACCGTTAGCGCCCAGATCAAGGGGAATAACAGCAGCCAGGCTGGCGAGACAACGTCTTGGGTGGCAGGTGTGGTGTCAACCACGATCACGGCGGCATCGGCATCGGTGTCCCAGTTTTTCGATTGCTTGATTCTCTTCATCTGCCGATGTTTGGGCAGATATAGGACGAAAGCCGCAATCAAGTAGGCGAAGACCAGCCCTACCCACAGGATCGGGGCGAGGGCCGATTTCCAATCGAGGTAGAGGCCCAGCGCGAGGCTGGCTGCGATTAGCGCCACACCGCTTGCCAATAGCTGGTTTCGATAGCCGGCCCGCATCAGGGCCAATTCCGGATCGTTGGTGTGTGCCGAGGGGAGGGTCACCCCAAAGAGCTCAGTCTTGCGGGTGACGTACGGAGTGAAGGCGCAAGACGCGATGAGCAGCACGTCAACGATGAGCAGGACTGCGAGCATCATGATTTTGTTCCTTTCGAAACGGTGGGGAGTTGGGTGGCATCCGGAGGGTCAACCTTGGAATTGCTATTTGGGATGGGGTCTTGCTCGTCGATTGCGCGTTGGGCCGCTTGTACCGTCCGGGCAAATAGGGCGGCATCGACTCCGTGGCTGCGAGCCTCGACATAGAGCCTGGATAGCTTGGCTTCAAGCTCGGCCAAATAGCTCTCGCTGAGCGTGGGCGGGGCAGTGATAACGGCACCCTTGCGCCCGTAAATTTTCAGAAAGCCCTCGTCTTGGAGCACTTTGTAAGCCTTGTTGACCGTGTGCAGGTTGATGCCAAGATCGACTGCCAACTGTCTTACGGACGGCAGCGAATCACCCTCTTTGAGTTCGCCATGAACCAGTGCGCCAACCAACTGATTGCGCAGTTGCAGATACAGCGGGACGTCGCTGGCCGGCTCGATGGAAAGCAGCATCTGACACCTCCTCAATTTTGTTATATTTAGACTATAACAGATAGAACAATAGTGCAATCCCGGAGTTATCCACAATTCTTGATTCGCGAAAAGTTATCCACAGGCAAGGGAAATTGAAGTGCGGCAGAGCCCGCCCTCGGCTTAGCATCGAAATTGGAAGAAGGAGAACTCGCCATGACAGCTGCAACAGCTTTTGGGAATACCAGCAAAGAAACAACTCATGCTCCAAGTGCTAGCATTGACAGCACTTGGCTTGCGGGAGGAACTATGGCGACCCTGACTATTAGGAATGTTGACATTGTTGTGCGAAACAAGATCAAGATCGAAGCAGCAAAAAACGGTCGATCAATGGAAGCCGAGGTGCGAGCACTGTTGGCTGAGCGTTATCTGCCAGGGGTCTTGGGTAAAGACCTGCTGGCATTCTGCGACAATATGCGTAAAGAATTTGGCGGATTAGATCTGGAATTACCTCCGCGTGATTCATACCAGCAGATACCTGACTTCATCCAGCCATACCTTGACAAAGAGGCGGACGGTTCGAATCAATGATCATTCTCGATACAAATACCGTTTCCGAAATATCCGCAAGAAATCCAGATACCCAAGTTGTCGAATGGTTAGCATCCCTTCAAAGCGGCACAGCATTGACATCCATTACTGTTGCCGAGCTCTACTTCGGGGTAGAAATACTCCCAACTGGTCGACGCAAAGCCGAGCAGAAGCAAATCACTGAAGGGATCATCGACCGATATCGGGAGACGACCTTCCACTTCGACACACGTGCCGCGAAGGTTTACGGAAGAATCTCTGCTCAAAGACGCAAGATGGGTCGTCCAATCTCGGTTGCCGATGCCATGATCGCAGCCATTTGCCTGGTAAACGATCTCGCCCTAGCCACCCGGAACACCAGAGATTTCGAACACCTGGACCTAAAACTCGTCAACCCCTGGGAGGCTTGAGATATGTGATGTCTCAAGACATCAAAGGGAGCCTTGAGGTTTCCCCTCGTCCCCGGAAAACTCCAAACGGATGCGCGCCCACCCATCCCACGCCACGCGAGACTTGAGATACCCCTCGTCTCCGAGAAACTCCTTGACCTGCCCGCTATGTTTTGTCGGCCACGATTTCTGGCTTGGGGTATCCGTCGTCCCCGAGAAACTCCCCGATCCCCGGCCAAGTTAGGCAAATCCAATAAGAAAGCCATTGTGCCCCGGTTTCACGGCGTCCGATTCGCGAACTCGCCGATGCTGGACGACTACGATTGTCGATGGCAAGAGAAAGGCTCAAGAAATGCCCGAATTACGTTCTCGCACTACTACCCATGGACGAAATATGGCTGGAGCGCGCGCACTTTGGCGTGCGACCGGTGTTGCCGAAGAAGATATCGGCAAGCCGATCATCGCAATTGCCAACTCTTTCACGCAGTTTGTGCCCGGCCACGTCCACCTTAAAGATCTGGGGTCGTTGGTGGCGCAGGCCGTACATGAGGCCGGCGGCATTGCGCGCGAGTTCAACACCATTGCCATTGACGACGGCATTGCCATGGGTCACGACGGCATGCTCTACTCGCTGCCCAGCCGCGAGCTAATCGCCGATTCGGTGGAGTACATGGTGAACGCCCACAAAGCCGACGCGCTGGTATGCATCTCCAATTGCGACAAGATCACGCCCGGCATGCTAATCGCCGCTCTTCGCCTCAATATTCCGACAGTTTTCGTCAGCGGCGGCCCGATGGAAGCAGGCAAGGCCCATCTGGTCGCCGGCGGGAAAGTCACCCGCCTTGACCTTATCGACGCCATGTCGAAGGCAGTGGACAGCGGCGTTTCCGATGAGCAGATGGAGATCATCGAGACCTCTGCCTGCCCAACATGCGGCTCGTGTTCGGGCATGTTCACCGCAAACTCGATGAATTGCCTGCTTGAAGTCATCGGCCTCGCACTGCCGGGCAACGGCTCAACGCTGGCGACCAGCGCCGCCCGCCGCAATCTCTTCCTCAACGCCGGCAAGCTCATCATGGAGCTAACCCGGCGTTGGTATGACCACGATGATGCCTCCGTCCTGCCAAAATCAATCGCCACCAAATCAGCCTTCGCCAATGCCATGCGCGTGGATATCGCCATGGGCGGCTCGACGAATACCGTGCTACACCTGCTCGCTGCCGCCCACGAGGCAAATGTTGACTTTGATTCCGACGACATCGACGCCCTCTCGCGCGTCACTCCCTGCCTGTGCAAGGTGGCACCCAACACCACGTCGTTCTACATGGAAGACGTGCATCGCGCCGGCGGCATTGCGGCCATCATCGGCGAGCTTGACCGCGGCGGCCTGCTCGACCGCGATGTCCACGCCGTCCACTCCCAATCGCTTGACGAGTGGCTGGCTACCTGGGATGTGCGCGGCTCCCAGGCAAGCGATGAAGCTGTCGAGCTTTTCCACGCGGCACCCGGCGGCGTCCGCACCATTGAGGCTTTTAGCTCCACAGCGCGCTGGGAAACGCTAGACCTCGACTCCGAAGCCGGATGTATCCGCGATGTCGGGCATCCCTACACAAAGGAGGGCGGCCTGGCCATCCTCAAGGGCAATGTTGCCAGCGACGGCGCTATCGTCAAGACCGCCGGCGTCCCGGCTGACCAATGGGTTTTCACAGGGACGGCCAAAGTCACCGAATCCCAAGAAGAGGCCGTGGATGCCATCCTGGGTGGGCGTATCGAAGCTGGCGACGTTGTCGTCGTCCGTTACGAAGGCCCCAAAGGCGGTCCCGGAATGCAGGAAATGCTCTATCCGACGTCCTACCTCAAAGGCATTGGCTTGGGCCCCAAGTGCGCGCTGATCACAGACGGGCGTTTCTCCGGCGGCTCGTCTGGTCTATGCATCGGCCACGTCTCCCCCGAAGCTGCCGCCGGCGGCACAATCGGCCTGATCGAAGACGGCGACATCATCGAAATCAATATCCCAGACCGATCCGTCAAACTCTTGGCAGATGACACAACCCTGGCCGCGCGCCGCGCGCGTCAAGACGCCATCGGCTGGAAGCCCAAAACCCGCAACCGAGAAGTCTCAACCGCGCTGAAGGTCTACGCGTCCATGGCGCTCTCAGCCGATAAGGGTGCGGCGCGGGAGCTGCGCGACAACTAGCGATGCCATTCGTCCACCACGCTGGTGGACAATTTCCGTAGCGTGCGGCACGGGAGTTACGCAACAACCAGCAATGCCAGGCAGCGAACACCGGCGAGCCCGGCTCCCAAGGTGCGGCACGGAAATTGCGCTACAACTGACATTGTTTTGCCGATCAGGCAAGCGCGGCTACAGCCAAGACAACCCCTAGCGCCGTAGATCGCACCCAAGTTCGATAAAACGACGATAATCTAAATTGGACGACCTGGGGAAAACGGCATCACACGGGGACAGCCTCCCCACAATTTCGTTCACTCGCGGCATTTTATAGAAAGAGAACGACATGTGGGTTGTGTTGGCTTTTGGGGCGGCGGTCTTTGCCGGACTCACGTCCATCTTGGCAAAAATCGGAATCAAGAACACTGATTCCAACTTGGCGACCGCCTTGCGCACTATTGTCGTTATCATTTTCGCCTGGCTTTTGGTGTTTCTCACCGGCGCCCATGAAGGCATCTGGCAGATCAGCGGCAAGAGCCTACTCTTCTTGGTGCTCTCTGGTTTTGCCACCGGAGGCTCATGGCTGTGCTACTTCAGGGCGATCCAAATTGGGGACGTCAACAAGGTCGTCCCCATCGATAAATCCTCCACAGTCTTGACGATGTTGCTGGCGTTCATCTTTCTGGGCGAGAGCGTCACCTGGCTCAGGGCGCTAGCGATGGCCGCTATCGGGATTGGCACCTTCTTGATGATCGAGCTTAAAAAGACCGCAAACGAAGGGGAAACGAGTGAAGACGGCCAGAACTCTGCGGCTTCCGATTCGCCAACCACCGTAACGCTGACCATCCGCATCCGGGATAACCTCTGGCTTGTCTATGCGTTCGGAGCGGCCGTCTTTGCCGCGCTTACCGGCATCTTGGGCAAGGTCGGCATCACAGACGTCGATTCAAATCTGGGCACCGCAATCCGCACCATAGTGGTGCTAGTCATGGCCTGGGTCGTGGTCTTCATCCAAGGCACCCAAAAGGACGTCGGCAAAATCTCGCGCAAAGACCTGGCCTTCATCGGTCTTTCCGGCATCGCCACCGGGCTATCCTGGCTGTGCTACTACAAAGCCCTGCAGACCGGCCCGGCCAGCATCGTCGTCCCCATCGACAAATTGAGCATCCTGATCACGGTTGCATTCGCATTCTTATTGTTCAAAGAGAAGCTGACCCGAAAATCAGGCTTTGGGCTCGTGCTTATCGTTGCCGGAACACTTAGTTTGCTTATCTAGGCGTCAGCGGCAGTATGGGCAAAGATAATGAAGACGCCGTTTCCCACACTGCATACCCCCTACGGTGCCAAGCGCTCTTTTAGCCAATCACCGGCAACTAGACGATAGCGGACGCGATCATGCAGACGCGACTTTCGCCCTTGCCAAAACTCCCAAATTTCGGGGACGAGGCGATAACCGCCCCAATGAGGTGGACGCGGCGGGTTCAGGCCATGCGCCGCCGAAGCTTTGGCAGCGTTGGCCAGTAAGACGGCCCGCGACGAAATCACCTCGCTTTGCGGGGACGCCCAGGCACCGATGCGGGAATCCAGTGGACGGGTGCGGAAATACCCATCCGATTCGGAAGCGGGAATCTGCCCAACTATGCCTTCCACGCGGACGACCCGCTCTAGCTCCACCCAGTGAAACTGAATTGCGGCGTGCGGATTTGACGCTAACTCTTGACCCTTGCGTCCGTGATAGTTGGTGAAAAATACCAAGCCCCGGGCATCCGCAGATTTCAGCAGCAACACGCGGGTAGACGGATAGCCGTTTTCGCCCACCGTGGCCAAAGTCATGGCCGTCGGTTCGGGCA
>JAITSW010000046.1 GCA_031287505.1 Propionibacteriaceae bacterium | reverse complement strand
CCGTGCAAGCTATGGTGAAACCGGGTAGGCGAGTGGTTCCCAACGACGATGCAGCCTTTATGTGGCAGCGTTATGAGCGCTATGAGAGCCTGCAAAACAGCTTGCGCCCCTGGTGGGCGTAGGCAATGCCGCCTTCGGCATTGTCCCCGTTGTTTCGCCTGCCCGGCCGCTGTCCTTCTTTTCGGCGTGCCCACTCCAGCGCCTCAAATAGGGGAAAAGGCAGCAGCCTAAGCCACACTTCGCCCTGGCGGGCATAGAATCGAAGGAGATGGGTGCCGGAAAGGTGCCTGAGTGTCAATAGGCAGTGGGGTGTGCTGTGGTTAAAAAGACCGGTGCTAAGAAATCGCACAAGGTGCGCAACTCTCTGTTTGCCATTGGAACGCTCGCCATACTCGCTGGAGGCACGTACATCGCGGGTTACCTGGTAGCCGGCGACCACATCCCGCGCAATACCACGGTGGCCGGAGTGCCGATTGGCGGGTTGAACCCATCTGCTGCCGAAGCGAGATTGCGGGCTGACCTAGCCCCGCGGGCCGATGTCCCAATGCGTGTGGCAGCTGGTGAGAACGAGGTGATGCTGGAGCCGTCGGCAAAAAACCAAGGCGTGGACTATGCAGCCACAATTGCCCTTGCCGGCGGCGGCGAGTTCAGCTGGAACCCGATAGAAATTTTCAATACCCTTTTCTCGGGCGGGGTGATAGAGCCGGTGATTAACTGGGACGACGCCGAACTCGATAGGCAAATCTCCATTTTGGCGCAGGATGTTGCGGTGGAGCCCAAAAATGCCACCTTGGGCTACGTTGAGGGCAAGCCGGTTGTCACCGAAGGCACCGATGGCGTCACCCTGAACAAGGTCGAGACTATCGGGGCGGTAAAGCGCAGCTACCTGCAAAACAACGTCGTCTACGCCGTGGTGGACGTCAAAGAACCAGATATCACCACCGCCGAAGCTGAGGAAGCCTCCAAGAATTTCGCGGTGCCGGCCATCGCCGACAGCATCACGGTAAAGGTGGGGGACAAGGGGCACATCTTGATCGAGCCTGAGTTGATCGCAGACAGCCTGACTTTTGAGCCTGCCCAGGGAGTGTTGCAGCCGGTGTTCAGCCCTGAGGTACTTGGAGAGGGGCTCGCAAGGGAATTAGACGGCCTAGGCCTCAAGCAGCCAAAGAACGCCAGCTTCGCCATTGGCCAAAAGAAATCTGACAAGCCCAAGATTGTCCCCTCAAAAGAGGGCGAAGGCATTGACACCGTCGAACTAGCCGACAAGGTGAAAAAGGTTGTCTCGGGTAAGGGCTTGCGTACGGTTGAGGTGGGGGTCGCCGCCCGTCCGGCGCTCTTTACAACTGAGGATGCGAAAGCTATCGGTGTGAAAGAGATCACCGGCACCTTCACCACGTATTTCCCAGGCACGGCCTATCGCTACAACAACATCGGCAAAGCCGCCAAGCTGGTGAACTCGACTTTCTTGATGCCCGGGGAAACCTTTTCGATGAATCAGACCCTGGGGGAGAGGACGGTTAAGAACGGCTGGATGTCTGGTGGGGCCATTGACGGCGGCAAGATCGTCGAACGTATGGGCGGCGGCATTTCGCAGGCCACCACCACCACGTTCAACGCCATCTTTTTCGCCGGTCTAGAGGATGTCTACCACAAACCGCATTCGCTTTACTTCAGCCGCTACCCGGTGGGCCGCGAGGCGACTCTCGACTGGTCTTCCGTCGACATGAAATTCAAGAACAATTCTGAGTACGGAGTGTTGATGCAGGCTTGGATCACCGGGAAGAAGGGCTCGCAAGGCTCGGTTACAGTCAGGGTATGGTCGACCAAGAAGTACACCGTCAAGTCTTCCAAGCCGGTGAAAAGCAACTATCGCCAGCCTGGGGAGAAGGTGTACGACACGTCCAAAGAGTGCGTGGCGCAAAGTGCCATGAGCGGTTTCGATGTTCGTTTTGACCGGCTGTTCTACGAGGATGGCAAACTCGTCAAGAAAGAGCCTTTCAAGTGGTCTTATAACTCGTTGACCCCGGTCGTTTGCGGCGAAAAGCCGGATAAGGGGAAAAAGTAGAAAAAGTAGCACGGTTTGGGTAACTGCGATAACCTTATTCAGAGCTAGACAGCTACAAGTGTGAGACATTTAGGAGTGGGAAATGGCTTACGTCATCACTTTGCCGTGCGTGGACGTAAAGGATCGCGCGTGCGTGGACGAATGCCCGGTTGACTGTATCTACGAGGGCGGGCGGAGCCTTTACATACATCCGGACGAGTGTGTGGATTGCGGTGCCTGCGAGCCCGTGTGCCCCACCGAAGCCATCTTCTACGAGGATGATGTGCCCGCCGAGTACGGCGATTACCCCGGCATCAACGCCGAGTTTTTTGCACAGGTCGGTTCCCCTGGTGGAGCTGCCCGCCAAGGTGCCTTCGACTTCGACCATCCGGCAATTCAGGCTCTCCCACCCCAGGCATAAGCGCTAGCTGCCCACCTGTTGGTTATAGGCTCGTCCCATGACCCGTGTTCCAGTTGCCCTACCCGCATTTCCCTGGGATTCACTGGCTCCCGCAAAAGCCAAGGCAGCCGCCCACCCAGGTGGTTTGATCGACCTATCAGTTGGAACCCCGGTAGACCCAACTCCCGAAATCGCAGAAGTTGCGCTGCGCGGCAATTCGCAGGCTCCCGGTTATCCGCAAACTTGGGGTACGGCTGAGCTTCGCAGTTCCATCATTGGCTATCTTTGCCGACGCTGGCATGCCACTAGGCTAAATGAGCGTCAGGTGCTTCCCACCGTTGGCTCTAAAGAGCTGGTTGCCTGGTTGCCGACGCTGCTGGGAATCGGCGCTGGCGATGTGGTGGTAATTCCCACGTTGGCCTATCCGACGTATGACATCGGCGCTCGCATTGCCGGCGCAAAAGTGGTGCCCTGCGACGATCCGACGCGGATGGCGCAGTTTCGGCCGTCCTTGATTTGGATCAACTCGCCGGCGAACCCGCATGGGGCAATCCTGACTACCGAGCTAACGCGTGCCTGGGTGCAAGCGGCACGGGCAGTGGGCGCCATCTTGGTTTCGGACGAATGCTATGGCGAATTTGTTTGGGAGGGAGAATCGGTCTCGGTGCTCCAAGAAAGCGTCAACGGCGGCTCGCTCAGGGGCTTGATAGCGGTGCATTCACTCTCAAAACGCTCTAACATGGCTGGCTATCGCGCAGGTTACCTGGCTGGGGATGAAGAGATTGTCCAAGAACTCTTGGAGATTCGCAAGCACGCCGGGATGATGGTTCCCTGGCCGGTGCAGGCCGCGATGAAGGCTGTGTTAGACGATGACTGTCAAACCCGGATCCAGCGCGAACGCTACGCCCACCGCCGGGCTATCTTGAGGCCAGCGCTAGCAGCGGCCGGCTTGCGCGTGGAGCATTCGCAAGGCTCGCTCTACCTGTGGGTAACGCAAGGTGTTGACTGCTGGCAGACCATCGACTTCCTGGCTGAGCGCGGAATTTTAGCCGCCCCGGGCAGCTTCTACACCTCCCAGGGTTCCGCTTTCGTCCGAATTGCGCTAACTGCCGCCGATGCCCAGATTGAGGCTGCCGCCGCGCGCTTGCGGGGGTGAAAACCCGAGGTTCATCCCTACCCGTGTGCAAACCCCAGCACGATGTCTGTTTTTGCCTCCGGGAAAGAGCCAGACCATCCGAGCGCAGTGGCTGAAGCGCGTTGCCATTTGGCTTCTCCGTAGCTAACAGATTCCACCCCGTATTCTGAGGCTGCGGCAATAGCAATTTGGGCAACAGCCCATCCATGGTCTACAGAATCAGCCCGGACGGTGAGGGTGGGTTGTTCGTCCGTCTCGGTTTCCAGCACTTGAGCCGTCTTTCCAAATGTCTTGGTCAGGTACTTCTTCATCCCAGCCAAGTCAGAAGAAGATGCCGGGCCAAGTGCGCAGGTGAAGGCCGCCGGCGTCTCGCCGGTTAGGGAGCTGGCCAGGGCGCGGGCATTGCTTTCGTGCTTGCGATAGGCCTGTGGGAAGCCGCTGCGTTGCACAGCCTGCGCGGCATCGTTGATGTCTTTGGTGTCCCAGTTTTTAACTCGTACCAGCGCCTTGTAGAATTGCTTGGACGAATACCAGGGATCCAAGATTTCTTCGATGCTTCCCCAGCCCATTGAGGGGCGCTGTTGGAACAGGCCGATTGAATCTGAATGGCCGTAATCAAGATTTCGGATTCCCGATTCTTGGTAAGCGGTGGCGAGTGCGATGCTGGCTGCCCGCGGTTTGAGCTCGCGTCGTATGGAGAGCCCGGCGATAATACCCGAATAATATGCCTGTTCTACGCTCAGATTTGTGTTATGCCCTTGGACGCTGGCGGTGCAGCGTTCGGTGAATGGCAGCGGTTCTTTGCGAAGGGTGAAGTAGAGCCACAAGCCGCCGGCGCCTAACCCGGCGACCAACAACAGCGCGAGGACGACAATAAGGACACGCTTTAAGGGCTTCATCAGGTACCTGGCAAAATCATGAACAACACCTAGTTGACGTGCAGTGCGGAGTTTAGCCCAACCGTCCTGCTCGCCCGAGGTCGAGCTTCCACCCGTCCATTTGTCGAGTTTCGAAGGTACAGCCAGTCATCTTGCCCAGATAGCTCTCTGGCCTTGACCACCGACCCGTCGGGCAGGGTGACTTTCGTTCCAGCTGTCAGGTAAAGCCCGGACTCGACGATGCAGTTATCGCCCAGCGAGATGCCGATGCCCGATTCGGCACCCAGTAAGCAGTTGCGGCCAATCGTGACTTTTTCCTTGCCACCGCCAGAGAGCGTCCCCATCGTTGAGGCTCCTCCCCCGATGTCGGTGCCCGCACCCACGATGACTCCAGACGAAATCCGTCCTTCAACCATGGATTCTCCCAGGGTTCCGGCGTTGAAGTTGATGAAGCCTTCGTGCATCACCGTGGTGCCCTGGGCCAGATAGGCTCCCAGCCGCACCCGGTCGGCATCGGCAATACGCACCCCGGTGGGCATGACGTAATCAACCATGCGGGGGAATTTGTCAACCGCGAAAACCGTCACCTGCTGGCCGGCCAAACGCAGGGCCAGCCGAGTTTGGGCGAATTCCGAAGGCAGGCAGGGGCCAACCGAGGTCCACACCACATTTGGAAGTATCGAGAAGATGCCGTCCAAGTTGATGCTGCGCGGCTCCCGCTGTCGGCCACTGAGCAAATGCAAACGCAAATAGGCATCTGGGGTGGAAGTGGGCGGGGAGTCCAAATCAGCTGTGGCAAACACCCATTTGGCGCTGACCTTGCGGATGGCATCGTAACTCTCGGCGGCCGCCCAGTCTTCAGCTACCTCCGCAGGTGATATTCCAGCGGTTCCAGGAGCGCCCAGAGTTGGCTTTGGAAACCAGGTGTCGAGATGGACTCCGGAGTCGTGGATACTGGCAAGACCCCATCCGAATGCTTCGTTTGTCATTGCCCCAGCTTACTCGACGTCATGTTTGAGCATTTTGAATCGACACTGCCGGGCCAAACCCCCAGCTTTTTCGCCATGCTCGTTACTATGGACTATGCCCAAGCGACCCAAACGACTTTTCCGCAACCTCTTCGTGATCGCGCTCGTCGCGGCAGTCGTGCCGGCAGGTTTGGTATTTGGGCTCTCAGTTGGGCGTTACCACGATCTGGACACAGTTCCAGACAAAGACGTGGCAATCGTTTTTGGGGCGGGACTGTATGAAAATGGCACCCCTATGCCGTATCTGAGCGCCCGGCTAGACCTCGCGAAAGAGCTTTTCAATAACGGGCAGGCGAAGATGGTCATTGTCTCGGGAGGTTACTCGGATTCGGGCATCGCCGAACCGATCGCCATGCGCGACTACCTTATGCGCGACTCTGCGACATCCCCAGCCATCCCGGTGGACAAAATCGTCCTTGACTATGGCGGGCTTGACACGTACGGCAGTTGTTACCGGGCCCGGCATGTTTTCGGGGTAAAGGAAGCCATTTTGGTAACGCAGACTTACCACCTGCCCAGGGCTATCGCCACCTGCCAGCTAACCGGCGTTATCGCGGTGGGTGTTGGAGACGAGTCGGTGGCAAGCATCAACCAGCCCATGTGGGTGTTCAACTACCTGCGCGAATGGGCTGCGTCATACAAGGCGGTCTACGACATCGCCGTCAACAGGCAGCCTGCTATGGATGGCGACAAAGATGCGGTGACGAGAGCACTTGAAGAGCGGTAACCGCCTGGGAAGGGTCTCAAAAAGGTAGAATCACCACGTGGCTCTAAACCTTGAAGCAGATTTGACGCAGCTTTTTATCGACATTGTGAATGTCGAATCTGTCAGCGGAAATGAGGGGTTGCTCGCTGATTTGGTAGAGGCAGCCTTGCTCCAATACCCGCATCTGAACGTCAAACGCTTTGGCGACACCGTTATCGCGCGCACAGATTTGGGTCGCCCGCAACGCGTGGTGGTGGCTGGGCATCTCGATACCGTCCCGATCGCCAACAATCTTCCCGCCCGCCGCGATGGCGAGGTGGTTTATGGACGCGGAACTGCCGACATGAAAGGTGGGGTGGCTGTGGCGCTCGCCGCAGCGGCAGCCTTGAAAGCACCCAGCCGCGATGTCACCTGGATTTTTTATGACCATGAGGAGGTCAACGCCGATCTCAACGCATTGGGACATATCGACCCGGCAGAATTGCAGGGCGATCTGGCCATCTTGATGGAGCCCACGTCCGCCAAAATCGAGGGTGGCTGTCAAGGGAATCTCCGCTTTGTCATCACCACGCGCGGCAAGGCGGCGCATTCGGCGCGCGCTTGGACGGGGCACAACGCCATTCACGACGTCTTTGACGTGCTGGCCAGGCTATATCGCTACAAGCCGCGAATGCCGCAAGTAGACGGGCTTACCTACCACGAGGGGCTCAACGCGGTGAAGATCAGCGGTGGGATTGCCACCAATGTCATCCCCGACAAGTGCCAGATCGAAATCAATTTCCGATTTGCCCCCGATCTAGACGAGGCTGCCGCCAAGCGTTTTTGCGAGCAGACCTTCGTCGGCTATGACTTGGAGTACGTCGATTTCGCTTTGGGGGCTCGTCCCGGTTTGGATCTGCCCATAGCGCGGGATTTCCTCAAAGCGGTGGGGACATCCGCCAGCGCCAAATTTGGGTGGACGGATGTCGCTCGCTTTAGTGCTCTTGGCATCCCGGCGCTGAATTTTGGCCCCGGGAATCCGTCAAAAGCCCACACAGACGACGAATCCTGCGAAATTGCCGAGTTGGGTGTGTGTTATCGAGCGCTAGTCAACTATCTTGACCGGCAAGGGGGCTGATAAGGGAAATGTCGAAGCAAACATATGGGCCGCAGATACGGCGACATGCCCACGGTAAAGCCACGACGGCCGATTACCAGCTCATGCAAAATCTGGGTGAGGATCATTGGACTCACTACGACACCTGGCGGGTATTGCGCATCCAATCTGAGTTTGTCGAGGGTTTTGGCGCTTTGGCCGGCCTGGGGTCGGCGGTCAGCGTTTTCGGTTCGGCGCGCACCCCGCAAGATGACCATTTTGCCAAGGCCGCATATGAAATTGGCGCCGGACTGGCGCGGGTTGGCCGGGCGGTGATCACCGGCGGCGGGCCGGGCATCATGGAGGCGGCAAATAGGGGCGCCTACGAGGAGGGTGGTCACTCGATAGGCCTTGGAATTGAGTTGCCGCATGAGCAATCGCTGAATCCCTACATCACCCTGGGGGTGAACTTCCGCTATTTCTTCGTGCGCAAGATGATGTTTGTAAAGTATGCGCAGGGGTTCGTTATCCTGCCTGGCGGTTTCGGCACTATGGACGAGTTTTTTGAGGCGATAACGTTGGCGCAGACGACAAAAATCGAACACTTTCCAGTGGTGCTTTTCGGCAGCGGCTATTGGCAGGGGCTGCTCGATTGGATGCGCGACCAGATGGCTGCCCGAAACTATATCCACGCCTCGGACCTGGGCGCTTTCACCGTAACCGATGATCCCCAGGAGGCAGTGGCTTTGGTCACATCTCAGCCGCACACAGATACTGCGATCGGCACGGGCTAAAATTGGATTTGTAAAGGGGCATTGTGGATTGGATTCTCTGGGGACTAGTTGTGGTAGTTGCCCTTATCGGCTGGGCGATTTCCCGCGGGCGTTTTGGCTCGATGCCAAGGCCGGTAATCGACGAGCCCAGTGTCGCAAATAATCGCCCGCCGGTTGTGCCCGGGGAAGAGATCACGGCTGCGTCATTGGGTTGGGTTCGTTTTCACCTGTCCAAAAAGCAGGGATACGATCCGGTAGCCGTGGACAAGTTGGTCGATTTGCTGATTAAAAAGCTGGCTAGCGGGAATCCTCCCACGGCTCAGTGGGTGCGTGAATACCGCCTCCCGCTGACGCGGCGTTCGGGATATAGCCGTGCCGACGTCGACGGGCTTATCGATCAGTTGGCGCTGCAATTCTCCGATCCCCCCAACGACCCGGAGGCTGCGGCCCCGCACTATGCCCTGGCAGCCGATCTGGATGGCCCGCAGGCCCATGCGAGAGCGGATATCGTTTCGGCACCCAGGCATGCCCTGCCGCCAGAGAAGGAAGATGGGGAAGAAGTTCCAGTTTTGGAAACTCCAATAACAGATACTCCTAAAGCGGAAATACCTGCGCTGGAAACTCCGCCTGCGGAAGCTGTTCCATTGATTCAGGGTTTTGCGGCTCAGGATTGGGTGGGGCAGGGTCTGGTGGGACAGGCTGGTGTGGGGCAGGCTGGTGTGGGGCAGGCTCCTGTGGGGCAGGCTCTGGTGGGACAGGCCGGTGTGGGACAGGCCGGTGTGGGGCAGGCTCCTGTGGGGCAGGCTCCCATTCGGGAGCCGCAAGATCCTGCGCGTGAACTCGGCGTAAACGCGTTATTCCCAGATCTCAAAGCATTCCCGGAGGCTATCGCGTCGGCTCAAACTAACTCCGACTCCCGGCCAGAACTGATAATTGACTTCGTCGGATTCTTCACCAACACGCGATAATTGCAAGCGTTTAGGGCTTCGCTGGTGTCCAAGCCGTCACTGGCTACGGTGTTTGGTGTGAGATAATAAGGTTCGTTGAAAACCTAGATGTGAGGTATGAGATGGCAGCCATGAAGCCGCGGACCGGTGACGGCCCGATTGAAATCACCAAGGAAGGCCGCATCATTGTGATGCGTATTCCTGCAGAGGGCGGCGGGCGTCTGGTAATCGAACTGAATGCGGCTGAAGTCCGCGACCTGAAAACAGCTCTTGAAGAGATTGCCGCAATCCTGCAGTAGCTTTCAGCGGCTGTGATGCCAGTCGATAGCCTCTTGGTATACCGCAACAGTTTCTTTTGCGATCTTCTCCCACGAGAATTCGTCAATACAACGTTGGCGTCCTGCTTTACCCATGGCCTTGGCGCGAGTTGGATCACGAGTTAGCGCGTTGACATCGGCAGCAAATTTTTGCTCGAAATCGGCTACGAAACTAGCATCGTCGGCCTTTGCCGGATCATAAGGCACTAACAGGCCGGTCTCGCCATCCACCACAACTTCTGGGATCCCTCCCACCGCAGAGGCTACCACTGCCGTTTCGCAGGCCATGGCTTCTAGGTTGACGATGCCCAATGGTTCATAGATCGACGGGCAGGCAAAAACGGTGGCTTTCGTGAGCACCTGTCGCACGGCAGCCCTGGGCAACATTTCCTCCACCCAAGTCACGGGGCGAGATTTGCTCAACTCGCCAAAAGCCTCATCGAATTCGGCGGCTATCTGCGGGGTATCCGGTGCGCCGGCCAGCAGGAGCAGCTGGGTGTCGGCATCAAAATCTCGGGCGGCGCGCACCAGATGCACCAACCCTTTTTGGCGCGTGATGCGTCCCACAAAGACGACCAGCGGACGATCCAAGTCGATACCAAAACCGGTCAAAATGCCGGTATCCGCATCGGGTCGGAATTCATCTGGGTCGATGCCGTTTCGCACCACGTGAACGCGTTCGGGATCGAGATCTGGGTAAGAGGCCAAAACATCCTTGCGCATTCCGGCACTCACTGAGATAACGGCATCGGCAGCCTCAAATGCCGTCTTCTCCGCCCAAGAGGAAATACGATAGCCGCCGCCCAGTTGCTCGGCCTTCCAGGGGCGGTGCGGCTCGAGCGAATGCGAGGTCACCACGTGGGGGACATCAAGGTAGAGCGAGCCGACCAAGCCGGCAAAGTTGGCATACCAAGTGTGCGAGTGAATCACGTCTACGTCGGCGGGAATGGCGTTCGCCATAGCCACATCCGTCCCCAGCACTGTGATGGCCGCATTCGCGCCGGCCGGGAAGTCCTCTGGATGCGAGGTTGCGCCTGCGCGTGGCTCGCCCATGGCCTGCACGTCCACAGATTCGGTGAACTTGCGCAAGTGCGGGACAAGTTGCCCGACGTGCACCCCGGCACCGCCGTAAATGTAAGGGGGATATTCCCTGGTGAGGATTGATACTCGCATAACGCAAATGTTCTCACAGTTGTGGGGGTCAATGATAGATTCAGTTCGGGGACGAAACGACATCGGGGGGAAATGCCCTCAAATGATTCAGAGTTTCCGCTAAACACTTGTTATCAAAGCCTGAAAGCTCTAGGTTCTTTGCTATGGATAGACCTCGCGTCTTGTCGGTTGTCTTAGCCGGAGGGGAAGGCAAGCGGCTAATGCCGCTTACCGCAGATCGGGCTAAGCCCGCTGTGCCCTTTGGAGGCACCTACCGGCTCATTGATTTCGTGCTCTCAAATCTGGTGAATTCGGATTTGACCAAGATTTGTGTTCTCACCCAATACAAATCACACTCGCTTGACAGGCACATTTCGCTGGCATGGCGAATGTCTTCGATGCTTGGCAACTACGTGACATCCGTTCCGGCGCAACAGCGCACTGGCAAACAGTGGTATTTGGGCAGCGCAGACGCCATTTACCAATCGATGAATCTCATCCAAGACGAAGACCCCGAGTATGTGGTGGTTTTCGGCGCCGACAACATCTACCGCATGGATGTCGAACAGATGCTGAATTCCCATATCGACTCTGGTTTAGATTGCACTGTCGCCGGCATTCGGGTGCCGCGGGCAGAGGCCAGCCAGTTTGGCATTATCGATGCGCGGCCGGATGGACGCATCAGCGAGTTCTTGGAAAAGCCGGCCGATCCTCCCGGCCTGCCAGATTCCCCCGAAGAGTCTTTTGCCTCGATGGGGAACTATATTTTCACCCGCAAGGCTTTCACCGATATGCTCAGAGCCGATGCCGAAGACACCGAGTCTCGGCACGACATGGGTGGCAATATCATCCCGCAATTCGTGGATGCGGGCAGTGCCCAGGTCTATGACTTCACCCTTAACGATGTCTCCGGCTCAACGGATAAAGATAAAAACTACTGGCGGGACGTCGGCACGATCGCGTCCTATCACGCCGCCCATATGGATTTGGTTTCGATAAACCCGATTTTCAACCTTTACAACCGGCGTTGGCCGATCTGGACAGCCCAAGAGCAGTCCCCGGGTGCCAAATTCCTCGAAGGCGGGGCAATTGACGAATCCATCGTCTCGAACGGCTGCATAATTTCGGGTGGCGACGTGGCCTACTCGGTGCTGTCGCCCAATGTGAGGGTCAATACCAATGCCCGTGTCGAGGGTTCCGTCGTGCTAAACAACTGCCTGATCGGCAGGGGAGCCCGGGTCAACAGTGCGATTCTTGACAAGAATGTGATTGTGGACGACGGCGTGGAAATCGGCGTCGACAAAGAAAAGGATCTGGCTCGGGGTTTCTCGGTAGAGGACGGCATCACCGTCGTCGAGAAAAACACCCATGTGGTAGCGGGTTAGGCCTTCGCCCGCTCAGCTGGGAAGAACGGCTACCAGCAGCCCGTCGCCGATGGGGAGCACGGATGTCGTGATTTCCTCGCTCTCGCCGGCGATGGCTAGAGCCTCGCGAATAATCAAAGCCTCGTTTTCGTCGTTTTCGTCGTCGACGACTTTGCCTTGCCAGAAAACGTTGTTGAGAACGAAAACACCGCCGGGGCGCAACAGGCGGGTTGCCTGCGAAACGTACTCGACGTATTCCAGCGGGTCGCCATCGACAAATACCAAGTCGTAACCGTGGTCGGTGAGCTTAGGCAGCACATCCAACGGCTGGCCCGCAATCAATCTGGCGCGCCGGGCGGAAATATCATGGGCGTTTAGCAGATCCCGGACGCGAATCTGCAAGGCGTTGTCCGGGTCGACGCTGGTCAAAGTGCCGTCAGCGGCCATACCTTTGAGCAATGCCAACGCGGAGACGCCCGAGCCAGTACCCACCTCGACTACCGATTTAGCATCCAAAAGCCTTGCCAGGAGCGTCAAAACAGCGGAGACGCCGGTGGAGATCACCGGAAGCTGTAAACCGGCGGCAATGTCGCGGGCCAGAGATTCCGCTTCGGTCTCGGTGGCGAAGTTCTCGGCATAATCAAGGATGGCCGCCATCTGGGCTGCAGTGCGTTTCGTACTCACGCACAACAGAGTAGTGCTATAGGCATATTGATAAGAAAAAATGCCGCGGCGTCTCTCAATGCCTCACACAGACTTATGCCCGCCCCAGCCCGTCTCCGCAGATTTCCCCCCACCCTGTCCCAGAACTCGGGATACCCGTCAAATCCCAGGTTGCGTCGCCGCAAGCCGTGTGAATCGGATAACTCGCCCGACCCGGCGTATGCGACGACCGCCTTGACACCGCAAGCCGTGTGAATCGGGCAACTCGGATAATTGCCATTTCCCTGGGTTTCGATGCCGTTGGCCGACGGGAGGAGTGGCGGACAAGCAGTTGGTGGGCGACCGGTTGCGGGGTTTTGCCCGGCGAACTTGCGGGGGCGTGGCGGGTATACAGCGGGTGGGCGACGGGTTACCGCGAAATAGCGGTTGGTTCGGCCAGATGGGCGATAGGAGTTAAGGTTAGAACATGGCTGAGCCGGTTTTTGGACGATTGATCACAGCAATGGTGACCCCTTTCGATGAGGATGGGGCGGTGAACTACGCCCAAGCGCGCAAGTTGGCGGCCTATTTGGTCGATGTGCAGGGCAATGACGCGTTGGTGGTCAATGGCACGACGGGCGAGTCTCCCACGACCACCGTTTCCGAAAAGCAGGCGCTTGTGGCGGAAGTCGTCGATGAAGTAGGCGATCGGGCGCAGGTCATTGCCGGGGTTGGTTCGTTCGATACCGCGCACACCATCAGCCTGGTGAAAAACAATACGCCGGCGGGCGTAGCCGGGCTGTTGGTCGTTACCCCGTACTATTCCAAGCCGCCGCAGGATGCTATCGAGGCGCATTTCTTGGCTATCGCGGATGCCGCAGATTTACCGATTTTGGTTTATGACATTCCCGGGCGCACAGGCGTCCCCATTGCCGAAAAGACCCTCACTCGTTTGGCGCGGCACGAAAACATAGTGGCCGTGAAAGATGCCAAAGCGAACCTTTGGGAGTCGGCATCGGTGATGGCGAATACCGACTTGGCGTACTACTCCGGCGACGACGCTTTGACGCTCCCGCTACTGGCTTTGGGAGCCGTCGGCGTTGTCGGCACGTCCACCCATTTCACCGGCGCGAAGACGAAGCAGATGATTGCGGCTTTTGCGGCGGGGGATACCGCTGGGGCGCTAGCCATATACCGCAGCCTGCTGCCGGTCTATCGCGGGGTTTTCGCCACTCAGGGCTGCATGTTGGTCAAGGCCGGGCTGGCTCACCGCGGCTTTGCCCCCGGCGGGATGCGCTTGCCGTTACTCGCCGCCAATGAGGCCGAGACTGCGGAGTTCGTTGCTATCCTTGATGCCGCTGGTCTGTGAGCCTGCGGCTCGCGAGATTTTCCCGGCAAGTGGTGGAGTGACAAATGCCAGACTTCAGTATTGGGCTTTCTGAAATCTTGGTGCTGGGCATTATCGCGGTCATCATCTTCGGCCCAGAGCGGCTCCCAGACGTGGCGAAGAAGGCCGGACGGGTGTTGCGGTACCTGCGCGGGATAGCCAACGACGCCAAGGAATACGTTCGCGATGAATTCGGAGACGACGTGGCTGATTTCGATCCGCGCGCCTTGAAGCCGAAGAATTTGGCCCGTTCGGTGTTGGGCGCCGACGCTGTGGGCGATTTGGACGCCACCTGGGGCAAAACCCGGGACGTCGTCAATGAGTTGAACGCGGTGGAGAGAGACCTCAAGGGGAAACTCGCCGACGATGGGCAAGGTGGGCCGCAAGCCTTGGGCGTGAAAGCGGATCAAGAAATTCCAGGTGATGGTTTTAGCCCTTGCGAGGCTGAGCCTGCTTCACAGCCGAGGCCCATCCCATCCCCCTTAGGAGTTTTTACCGGTCTAGACGAAATGGAAGAGCTGGAAAAGATCACCCACTTCGGGATTGATCTGCAAGCTACCTAGCCACCGTCTCTCGCTGGCGCCAAGACACTCAAGTAGTGCTGGAGAAATGCTTTGCGGGGGTTCCATTTGAGGCAGTTGTTGCGGTAACTTGGCGACGGTGATTACTTCCAGCCAGTCGATCTTTATCTCGCGCGTCAGAGGGCTGCCGATGTTGGATCCCAATGGAGACCAGGTCGGCAGGATTCGCGATGTCGTGGTGCAGTATCGCTCAGCTGGACGTTCGCCCCGGGTTAAGGGGCTCGTCATCGAGCTTTTTGCCATGCGGCATATCTTTTTCCCCATCGAACGGGTGCATTCCATTGACCCAAATCAAGTGGTGATTTCGGGGTTGGTCAACACGCAGCGGTTCAAAAAGCGCGACAGCGAAGTGCTGGTCGTCGACGATCTCTTTGACCGGCATGTCACGAGGCAGGGCTCCCTCAACAAGGCCACGATTTTCGATATCGGCATCAAGCACATCCGCGCGCGCGACTGGGAGGTTTCTGAGGTTGCCCTGCGGGAAAGCACTGGGCGGGGGCCTTTCCAGCGCGGTCACGTGGTGATCGTGGACTGGGCAGAGGTGCTGGATTTGTCAGCTGCCGTAGCCGAGCATTCCGCAGAAGAACATGTGCGCCGGCTGGCTGATATGCGCCCGGCTGACGTCGCACAAGAATTGCACGACATGGATCCGGCGCGGCGTGCGAACGTGGTGCGGATCATGGGAGACGATCAGCTTGCCGATGCGCTGGAGGAATTGCCAGAGGACGAGCAGGTCGAGTTGATCGGCACTCTCGACACCGAACGTGCCGCTGACGTCCTAGAAGAAATGGATCCAGACGACGCGGCTGACTTGATAGCCGAGTTAAGCCCGCAGATGGCCGAGGCGATTTTGGAGAAGATGGAGCCGGACGAGGCTGAAGATGTGCGGACGCTGCTCAGCTACGACTCGGCCACAGCCGGCGGTTTGATGAACCCGGAGCCGGTGATTATCCCGCACGATGCCACGGTTGCCGATGCTTTGGCAGCGCTGCGCCGAGAGGAGATCACTCCGGCGATGGCGTCGGTGGCTTTCGTTAGCCGCGCGCCCTTGGAGACTCCGACCGGACGCTATCTCGGCGGCGTCCACATTCAGCGCCTGCTGCGCGAACCGCCGTCCATTCTGGCTGCCCGCGTTATTGATTCTGATATTCAGCCGCTTGCCCCCGAGGTGGATGTGGCCCAGTTGAGCCGCTATTTCGCCACCTATGACTTGGTATGCGCACCGGTGGTGGATGCCGAAAAGCGTTTGCTGGGCGCGGTGACTGTGGATGACATCCTCGACCATATTTTGCCCGACGACTGGCGCGGCATCCAGTTTGACGAAGTGGCCGAGGAGGTGACCGGTGGCTGAACAAGATCGCCTCAATACCCCGGGGCGTCGCCGAGGCGGGCGGCTGGGGGCGCTACGCGTAGATTCGGATTCGTTTGGACGTTTTGCCGAGGTTGCGGCTCGTTTCATGGGGACTCCGCGTTTCATCATGTGGATGACGCTTGTCGTCGTCGCCTGGGTGTTGCTCAACACCGTCGGGTATGCGGTTCTTGGCTGGGACGAGTACCCGTTCATTTTGCTAAACCTGTTTTTCTCGACGCAGGCCTCCTATGCGGCCCCGCTCATTCTGCTGGCGCAAAACCGCCAAGAGGCCCGCGACCGGGTGAGCTTGGAACACGACCGCGAGGTGGCGGCCCAGTCCCGCGCCGATACCGACTTTCTGGCCCGCGAGTTGGCGTCCCTGCGTTTGCGGGTAAATGATCTAGCCACGCGGGATTTCATCCGCTCCGAGCTTCGCAACTTGCTCGAAGAGCTCGACGGGGCCAAGGCGGCTGAGCCC
The DNA here is from genome assembly GCA_031287505.1 of Propionibacteriaceae bacterium. Taxonomy (GTDB): domain Bacteria; phylum Actinomycetota; class Actinomycetes; order Propionibacteriales; family Propionibacteriaceae; genus Propionicimonas. The sequence goes on along the minus strand of JAITSW010000046.1, from coordinate 2,039 downwards.
GAAGATGCCCTGGCCGAGCCTGGCGAGCGGGATTAGGTCACTCTATCGTTGCAAATATGCCTCTTCGGTTTGGCTAAGGCACTAGAGTTATCCGCATGTCTGTAACTGAAAGTGCCGTCCGCGCTGCCTTATCGCAGGTGGTTGATCCTGAAATCCGTCGTCCGATTACCGAACTCGACATGGTCGGGGACATTGAAATCAGCCCGGAGTCATTCGTCAAGGTCACTATCTTGCTCACCGTCGCCGGGTGTCCCATGCACGCCGCAATCCAAAGGGACGTCACTGCCGCGCTCGAGGCTCTCGACGGGGTCGCCGGCGTAAACGTGGTCATGGGTGCTATGAGCGACGAACAGCGCGCGGCTCTGACGCAAAAACTCCATGGTGGGCGCACCGAGCCGGTGATTCCGTTTGCGCAAGATGATTCGTTGACGCAGGTGATTTTGGTGGCGTCCGGCAAGGGCGGCGTTGGCAAGTCGTCCGTCACGGTGAATCTTGCCCTCGCACTAGCTGGCAAGGGCAAGAAAGTCGGGGTTTTGGATGCGGATATTTATGGCCATTCGGTGCAGCAAATGCTTGGCCTTTACGACACCGACCCAACTTTGGTAGACGACATGATTTTGCCGGTGCCCTTCATGGGGCTATCGGTGATTTCGATGGGCATGTTCAAAGAAAGCCGCGACCAGGTGATCGCTTGGCGGGGTCCCATGCTTGACCGGGCGTTGGCGCAGTTTATGACAGATGTCTATTGGGGCGATCTTGATTACCTCATCGTCGACCTTCCGCCAGGCACCGGCGATGTGGCGCTGTCGATGGGGCAGAAGCTCCCCAATGCCGAGGTGATCGTTGTTACCACGCCGCAGTCCGCTGCCTCCGAGGTTGCTGAGCGCGCTGGCACGATGGCCTCGATGTTTGAGCAAAAGCTCATCGGCGTCATCGAGAATATGTCGTATCTGTCGGTGACATGCCCGCATTGCGGTGAAGCGCATCGCACGGATGTTTTTGGTTCTGGCGGCGGCATCGAGGTAGCCGGCGCCCTCTCTGCAAAGGTCGGCTATGACGTCCCGCTCCTAGCCGAAGTCCCGATGGATCCACAGGTTTCCGTATCCGGCGACCGCGGCATCCCCTACGTTGCGCTCAACCCAGATTCTGAGGCCTCGAAGGTGATCTACGGCATCGCCGACCACCTAAATGAGCGTCGCCCCAGCATTAAAGGCAAGAAGCTCGGCGTCACCGTCCTGTAAACCGCCGGTGTGCCGGAGGGACGCGTGGCAGGGGTGAACCTCCGCAAGTCACAGTGGGGCTATCGCACAGGAAACTCGTAGGGCTCTATAAGCCTTCGCAGGGGCAAACCCCAGCTGGGGCAACCGCGCTCAACTAAACTAGGAGCCGTGAGTCAAACTAGGCGTACTGTTCTTGCCGTTCCAGGGTCATCTGATCGGTTTATCGCGAAAGCCCGCGATTTGCCGGTGGATGCGCTCTTTCTTGATCTGGAGGACGCGGTTGCACCTGCGGTGAAGGCCGAGTCGCGGCAGCGAATTGTCGAGGCGCTAAATGCCGGGTCGTTTGCGGCACCGGTGCTGACCGTGCGGGTGAATGGCTGGGATTCTCCATGGACTTATGCCGATGTGATTGAGGTAGTCGCCGGGGCGGGTTCCAAGATTGACGCCCTTGTTCTCCCAAAAACCTCATCAGCCGCCCAGGTCAAGGCCCTTGACCTGCTGCTCTCCCAGGTGGAGGCCAATGCTGGCCTACCGGTGGGCAAGATCGGTCTTGAGGCGCAGATTGAGGATGCTATCGGCTTGGTCAACGTCAACGAGATCGCTGCTGCCAGTCCGCGTTTGGCTAGCTTGGTCTACGGCCCTGGCGACTTCATGGCGTCTATGGGTATGGGTGGTTTGAATGTCGGAGCCCAGCCCGTCGGCTATCCGTCCGACGCTTTCCATCATGTCCTGATGTCGATCCTGGTGGCCGCTCGCGCGCATGGGTTGCAGGCAATCGATGGCCCGTTCACCGCTATTCGCGATATTGACGGTTTCCGC
>JAITSW010000119.1 GCA_031287505.1 Propionibacteriaceae bacterium | reverse complement strand
TGCGGCGAAGAAGCTCGGATATAGGACTGGGAATTACAGATCGATGCGGTCTGAATCCAGCGAATAGGCACCTTCGATGATGAACTCTTTGCGAGGTGCCACCTCATTGCCCATTAGCTTTTCAAAGACGGCTTCGGCGGCTTCCGCCTCGTCAATGGTGATGCGGCGCAGGGTGCGGAAGCGCGGGTTCATGGTCGTTTGGGCCAACTGGTCGGCGTCCATCTCACCCAGGCCTTTGTAACGCTGCGGCTCCTTGAATTTCTGCCCCTTTTTCGTCAGCTCGGCTAGTTTGCGCTGGTATTCGGCATCGGAATAGGTGTAGACGAACTTCTCGAAGCCCTTCTTGGGGTTGATCAGCTCGAAGCGGTGTAGCGGCGGCACCGCCGTATAGACCCGTCCCTTTTCCAGCATTGGGCGCATGTACTTGAAGAACAACGTGGCCAGCAGGCAGCGGATGTGGGAGCCGTCGGCGTCGGCGTCCGCCATGAAAATGATTTTGGCGTAGCGAGCCTGGTCAATGTCGAACGAACGTCCGGAGCCGGCACCGACCACTTGGATGATGGACGTGCATTCGACGTTCTTGAGCATGTCCCCCACCGACGCCTTTTGCACATTCAAGATCTTGCCGCGAATCGGCAGCAGCGCCTGAAATTCGGAGTTCCGAGCCATCTTGGCCGTTCCCAACGCCGAATTACCTTCGACGATAAACAACTCGGAACGATCCAGATCGGTAGAGCGGCAGTCGGCCAGTTTGGCGGGCAGCGACGAAGTCTGCAGGGCATTCTTGCGGCGCTGCGCCTCTTTGTGGGCGCGGGCCTGCACCCGGGTGCGGGATGCTCCCACCACTTTCTCCATCACGGCGCGCGCTAACGGCCGAACGGATGGCTTGGTGGAGGTTAGGTATTCACCGAGCTGGTCTTCCACGATCTTTGCCACCAGCCGCGAGACCGGCGGCGTGCCAAGGACTTCCTTCGTCTGGCCTTCAAATTGAGGCTCGGCAAGACGCACAGTCACCACGGCGGTCAAACCTTCGAGGATGTCCTCTTTGATGACTTCCTCACCAGCCTTGAGGATGCGCGTGCCTTCGAGCGACTTCGCAAAAGCCCTAGTCAGCCCACGTTCGAAGCCAGACACATGGGTACCGCCTTTGGGAGTGGCGATAATATTCACAAATGACCTGGCAGTGGTGTCGTAGCCGTTCCCCCAGCGGATCGCGATGTCGACATCCAGTGTCCGTTCCACATCGGTCGGCGTCATGGCATTGTTGTCGTCCAGCATCGGGACGGTCTCGGTAAACCCGTCGCTTCCCTGAATGCGGATGATGTCGGTAACGGACGCATCGGGAGCAAGATACTCGCAGAACTCGGAGATGCCGCCGTCAAAACGGAAGGATTCTCTAACTTCCCCTTCCGCGCGCGAATCCACAATGTCGAGCTGTAGGCCAGGCACCAAGAAGGCCGTCTGGCGAGCTCTGTCCGTCAGGCGGCGATAGCTTAGCTGCGCGTCTTTGAGAAAAATCTGCCGATCTGGCCAATATCGCACCCTGGTGCCGGTGACACCCTTGGCAACCTTGCCGACCTTGCGCAGCGCATTGCCAGGGGTGAAAGGCGCGTCCGGCCCCTCACCGGCAAAAACACCGGGCACCCCCCGACGGAAACTCATGGTGTGGGTGGCGCCGTTTCGATCCACCTCAACGTCCAGCCTGGCGGAGAGGGCATTGACCACCGAAGCGCCGACGCCGTGCAAGCCGCCGGCCGCGTTATATGATCCAGCGCCGAATTTGCCGCCCGCATGTAGCTTGGTAAAGACCACCTCGACACCTGTCAAGCCAGTCTTAGGCTCGATATCCACCGGGATGCCCCGTCCGTTGTCGATTACGACGATAGAACCATCATGCTCTAACCGGGCCGTAATAAGCTTGCCCGAACCCGCCAGGGCTTCGTCCACGGAATTATCGATTATCTCCCACAGGCAGTGCATCAGGCCGCGGGTGTCTGTAGAACCGATGTACATGGCTGGACGCTTGCGCACAGCCTCTAAACCTTCCAGCACGAGTAAGTGCCGAGCCTCGTAATCCCTACTATCGGCGGGCTTTTTCAAGGGGGTCACGAGGAATAAGGATATCGGCTACCAGCTCGTAGTTGTGGGAAGCTCGAGATCAATGCCGGCGTTCGCCAGCGAAATGCGACATCCGCGTTACGGTTTTGCGACTGTTCCATATCAGGGATGGTTCAGGGTACCCAGAGCATCTCACACCGCGTACACTTCATGAGAGCAGATCGGAACACGGAAAGGATCTTGGGAATAAACCAACGAAGCGAATTGTTGGGATTTGTAAAAGGTGACTATGCACAAGCGAGCGAAAGATATGACTACTGAGATGTTTGAAACCCTGACGAAAGCGCATCGCTGCGACCGTTGCGGCGCCCAAGCCTATGTGCGGGTGGTGTTGCCCACCGGCGGCGAACTCTACTTCTGTGCCCACCACAATCAAGCCCACTCTAAGAAACTTCGCGAGATCGCGCTGCGCATTCACGACGAGACCGATCGGGCAGCTGTTTAGCGGCTTATTTCTGGGGACGGCGGAAGCGCGCCTCCCCCACCCATTCCAGGTAATGGATGGGGCAAAGCGCCTCATATGACTCACTACCGCCCATGACGACTTGGTTGTTTTCATCGAAGTCGGAGGGAATGAATTCGCCCTCGGCGTTTTTTCGCCCGGTAAGGGTGGCTTTGCGATTGCACCGGCAGATCATCTTGAGTTCCTCAAGCTGCGCCAAGGCTAACCACCGCACTGCGCCTTCCCACTCTTCGGCCTGATAATCCGTGCGCAAGCCATAGCCGATCACCGGGATGTTCAGCTTCGTAGCCACCAAGAAGAGGTCGTTAACCTGCTGACGGGAAATCCACTGCGCCTCGTCCACCAAAATACAGGCTATTGGGTCGTTTTCACCGGCAAGTTCTGCCGCAATAACGTCATAGAGGTTATCGCTTAGCTGCGCCACATAATCCGCCATGGCTTCCACCCCTGGAATTCGCGACGACACGGCAGCAGTACGGGTATCGGTGTCCGGCTTGACGATGTAGGCACGTTTGCCGACATCGGCATAATTCTGCGCCACGATCAGCAGATGCGCCGACTTCCCCGACCCCATCGGGCCATACCTAAAGTAAAGCTTTGCCATTGCCGTCCTTCCTGACAAGATCTGCCGCCTTGACCAACTTGAATCCCCCAACACCTCGTAGCCCCAGACCAAGCGACCCCAGTCCAATGAGATATGTAATATCCTAGGCGGGTTGGCGTGTTTAACGGTCTTGCAAATCCCAAAAAGGGGCAGCCCATGAAGAAGTTGAAATCCATCGGGGTGCTGATTGGCCAACTTGGAGCAGTGCTTGTTTCCACAACCCTGTTCGTGTCGGGTTGTGCTACAACCTCCCCTCTTAGTGCCAGCACACCGCCTACCCCCACCGCGGCATTTCCCTCTCCGTCGCCTTCTGCCACCACAACCCCCACGCCCACTCCACCAACACCGGCGTCGCCATCACCGACTCCGCCATCAACGACTCCGCCTAAAACCACCGTCCCCGATCTTGTAATCAAAAGCGTCGTGAATTTTCGCGACGTGGGCGGAAGCGGCGAAGGGTTGGAGCTTCCAGATGGCACCCACATGGCAAAAGGGGTGGTCTATCGCTCCGCAAAGTTGAATGGCATAACCGCCGCCGACAAAAAGAAACTGAAGGCGGCAGGTGTGAGCGAGATATTCGATTTGCGCACTCCCGCTGTCATCAAGGGCAGTCCAGATCCGAGTGTCCCAGGTGCCAAGAACACCAGGGTCAATATCTTTGCGGTGAACGCCACCCCGCCATTCACCGCCAAATCAGTGGCAGACGCACAAGAACATATGCGGATCATGTATGAGAATTTCGTCAATAATTCAAAACAGCGGGCAAAGATCGCCGAGCTTCTCACCAAAATCGCCAAAGCTGACGGCGCGGTCATAATCCACTGCGCGGAAGGCAAAGACCGCACTGGCTGGACATCTGCGTTACTGCAGACCGTTGCCGGAGCAGAACGTGGCGATATCATCACCGAATTCCTGCTCTCCAACAAATACCGCAAAGACCAAATCGCCGCCGGATACGCCAAAGTCGAAAAACGCAGCGGAAAGAAAGCCGCAGATGCAAAGCTTGAACTGCTCCGACTTGACGCCTCGTACTTAGAGGCCGGATTTCAAGCGGCAACAGCCAAATACGGCAGCATCGACAAATACCTGTCAAAAGGATTGGGCCTGACGAAGTCCATTTTGACCAAGCTTCAAGCCAAACTCCGACCATTACCTGGCACCCAGTCGGTTCCCGCCGTTTCGAAAAAGACCGCCGCTGCGCTTGCCGGGAAAGTGATCGTAGTAGACCCCGGACACAACGGAAAGTACCGTAAATCGTTCAACACAAAGAAGGTTCCGGCCGGAAACGGCAAGAAAAAGGCTTGCAACAGCTCCGGAACAGCCGCCAACTCCGGATACCCCGAACACGCCTACACCTGGGAACAGTCGAAACTGCTCAAACGCAAACTCGAGAGCCTGGGCGCAAAAGTGCTCTTGACAAGGCAAAACGATAACGGGCTAGGCCCATGTGTTAACAAACGGGCTCAAGTGGCGAACGACAGCAAAGCGGACCTGCTGATCTCCATCCATGCCGACGGCAGCTACTCCAAGAAGGCAAGGGGATTTCACATCATCATCTCCACTGCCATGGCAGGCGGCCAAAAAACGGAGAAGCGGTCTCGGACCTTGGCCAAAAATGCGAGAGACAGCCTCAAGGCAGCCACCGCTATGCCGGTATCCACTTACATCGGCAAAGGCACCGGGCTGAGCCCGCGCAGCGACATCGCCACCCTAAACCTTCTCAAGAACACGCCTGGAATCATGATGGAGATGGGCAACATGCGGCATTCGTCGGATGCGAAGCTCCTTTCCTCGGCCGCATTCAGGGAAAAGGCAGCCGCCGCGTTGGCCCAGGCCGCGCTCGCCACGCTGACTTCTAAATAGCCCCACAGGCAAAACTGTTGGCCGCTGAACTAGGATGTCCAGGTGAGCGCACTCCCCTATGGTTCTTGGCCGTCCCCTGTCAAAGCCGCTGATTTAGCTGGCGCCTCTGTCAGTTTGAGCTTTTCCTTTGCCGTGATGGACGGTGAAGACTGCTACTTTTCGGCTCCCGATCCCACCCAAGGGGGACGAATGCGGCTCTTTCGCAAAACACCCGACGCCTCCCCCGTCGAACTCCTCCCCAAGCGTTCAGTGCGCAGTTCCATCAACGAATATGGTGGCGGCGACTGGGCGGCCAGTGGCGGCATCGTGACCTATTCTGATTGGCCCGCAGGTGACCTTCGAGTGCTCAGCAACGGTGAAGATCGGCTGCTGGCTGCCAGCGACGACACCTTTCGGTATGGCTCACAGAGCATCTTCCCCAAGGACGGCCTGGTGTTGGCAGTTCGCGAAGAGCATCGTCCCAATCAGGAAGCCCAGCAAGCGATCATCAGTGTTGACTTGGTTACCGGTGAAGTCACCGTCATCGCCTCTGGCGCAGACTTCTACGCCTCCCCAACTCTGAGCGCCACCGGCCAACTCGCCTGGGTGGAATGGGATCATCCGAATATGCCTTGGGACGAAACCAGTATCGTCGTTGCACCTTTAGCGCACCCGGAGCAACGCAAGGTCGTCACTTCTTGGGCGTCCAACGTCTACCCACAATGGACGCCAAATGGTTCGCTGATCTATCTGAGCGACGAGAGTGGCTACTGGAATTTCTTCCGTTGGAACGCATCGGGAGAATCGAAAGCTCTCTATCCCAAGAACAGCGATTTCGCCGCCCCAATGTGGAATCCAAATCCGGCCCCCTACAGTGTCATTGATGACAACTTGATCGTGTGCAAGTGGTATGAAAATGGCCTAGCCAAGCTAGGGCTGCTTTCCGTATTCGATGCCGGTTCCGATCTGGCACCCATCCGCAGCGACACCGTTGCCATCGGTAACACCGTGAGCGCGGCTGGCACCAAAGTCGTTGCCACTTTCGGCTATTATGATCGCCCGAATGCCTACGTCATCGTTGACTGGGTACGCAATACCCAAACTCCCATCTTTGGCCACGAAGACACCGGAATCTCGCAAGCCTATGTTTCCATAGCTCAACCGATTTCATTTGAAGGGGACGCTGGGATTACCCATGCCTGGTACTACCCACCCAAGAACGGCGACCTTACCGGGCTGGACGACGAACTACCACCCATCCAAGTCCTGAGCCACGGAGGGCCAACCAGTTACTCAGACCCCGGTTATTCGCCCACTATTCAATTCTGGACGACTCGCGGTATCGGCGTACTGGATGTGAACTATTCCGGCTCAAGTGGCTATGGCCGCGACTACCGCAATCGGCTCAAAGACTTGTGGGGAGTGCTCGACGTTTACGACTGCGAGAACGCCGTAAAACACCTAATAGAACGCGAGTTAGCCGATCCGAAACGTATCTCTATCAAGGGAGGATCGGCAGGTGGTTACACCACTCTCCAAGGGCTAACGACTTCCGACGTGTTTACGGCAGGCATCAGCCTCTACGGCATTGGTGATCTAGAAACCATGGTGACCGACACTCACAAATTTGAGAGTCACTACCTGGACGGCCTGGTAG
>JAITSW010000055.1 GCA_031287505.1 Propionibacteriaceae bacterium | reverse complement strand
AAGTCTGGCCCAAAGCGGCCAGTCCCAGAAAGGCAGATAGCACGAGAATAGAGATGAGGCTCGACTTCGAGGCGTAACCCTCAATCGTCACCATGCCCCAGATGAACAGGGTGGGCACCAAAATAACAGGCAGAGCACGGCTGACATTCTCGGAAGTGAAAAACTGCCGTCCGTTTAGGAGAGCCACTGGCGACTTGTTTGCCATCAAATTCATCCTTGGGTCATGGGGAGTACTTGGTTGTTATTGCGAAGCGTCCGGGGAAACTGATAAGCCCCTGGTTTGCGGGGGCTTTCCCCGGACGCTCCCGCAAATTTCGCTAATCGGCCTTGGGCAGATCAGGGGTAAATGCCAGTTTTCCTATCTTCGACGTGAACAGGCCGTCGAAGTAGGAGTCTTCAACCGCCCAACCATCAGGCGGAGTGGGAGTGCCGCTTGACTCCAACGTGTATTCGGGCTTGTACCAGTCGTCGAAGTTCTCCGCCGTCATCAAAGGCACCGGGTAGAACACCGTATTGACCGCGAGGTCATGTCCGGACAGCTTATGGGCCGCGATGAGCATGGTTTCGTAGGCTGCAGATGCCGGAGATTGGTTTGTCGAAAGGGTGGCGATCTCGGGGTGTTCTTTCCAATAAGCCAAAAATGACCGGGAGCCCTCACATGAGTGCACTTTCGCCAACGGACGGCCAGCGCCCTCTAACGCCTGCTCCGCCGCCACCGCGCCGGCACCGGAATCGAAGACCCCGTCAACCTGCTGTGGGTGGGTTGCCAAGAATTTGGTCATTTCCGTCTTCACCACGGCGGGCTGCCACTTACCCGCCACAGAGCCCAGCAATTTGGCCTCGGGGTATTTTGCCATCACAGCGGCAACAGCCGCTTGCCCGGCAATCGACGTCGGGGCACCGGCTATCCCGTCGATAGCGACAAAGTTGCCTTTCCCGCCGGCAGCCTGAATCACGGCATCGATTCCCTGGGTCTTCGCCCAGTAGCTATTCCAGCTCACATTGATCGAGTTTGGGCAATAGGTCGGGGCTTCGTCGGTAATGACGAGGACACCCTTGTTTTTCGCCGCTGTGAATGCCTCGCAGAGCGCCGTCGGGCTTCCCGGGATGGAGATGATGACGTTACAGCCTTCGTCAACCAGGTTATTAAACTGGGAGAGTTGCAAGGTGACTTCGTTATCGGCATTGGTGACGACAAGGTCGCCGCTTGCCAGGCCGGCAGCCTTGAGGACGCCGACTTCACGCTGCAACTCGGCAAGGTTTTGCTGACGCCAGTCATTGCCTTGGAATGCGTCGTTTAGGCAGAATTTCCAAGGTGCCGGCGGCGGCGTCCAACCGGCATAGGGATCTGGGAAAAGTTTGGCGAAGTACTCAAAACCTTCGTAATACTGCCGGTACTTCTCTGGAACCGCATCGAGGGCCAACTCGCCGTCAATATACTCGGCGGGAGCTAGAGCCCCATCAGGGGCAGGGGTGGTGGCGGAGGGAACGGGCGCCGTGTCACTAGTCGTCGGAGCAGAAGCCGGGTCGGGGGAGCATGCGGCAAAGCCGAGAGCCAGCGCCAAGATCAGCGCCGTGCCGACGACTGACTTGAAACGGGGGTGAGAACCAGTTTGGTTAAGCTTTTTCACTAGGAAAGCCTCCTTGCGGATATTGCCTGCAACACCATTGAAGCAAGCCACTCCAAATCTAATCACTAACTTTCGAATCGTCAAGTAACATCCGAATATCTATTCAAGATGTGCATCCTCAAGTAGTGGATATGCCGGAGCGAGGGCCAAACGCCGGCGCGCACATCTTGGAAGGAGCGCTAGTGTCTTCCGCCATATGCTCGAATTCCAACCCTGTTCCCATACAAGTCTGGTAGCGGTGGTGCGTCCAGGTTGATGTACGAATGGAGCTGCTGGGTACGCTGCCAGTAGTCGGCGCGGAGCCTGTTCTCGGGTTGCATGACCGTCTCATACACGTCTTCGAAGGTGTGCTCGATCTTCCAGTCCTCGGTGAGGATGATCTTGGTGAAGAACGCCTGGTTGCATCGTTGGCCGACGACAACGCAGCCCAGCGCGGCCCCAGGTGCCGCTTTATCAAGCGGATTTCCGGTGGGGGACGCTAGTTCACTTGACCGCGATTGCATTTGCGGGAGAAGAGACTCCGGGAGCTCGAAAAGGAACGCTGACGAGCATAAACTCGCTAACTCCATCGGCTCGGCAGTCCTCCATTAGATCTTGTAGATACCAGGCTTCCCCCAAGGCCAATCCAAAAGAACCGATCAGCACCCGGTGCATGAACCCATAAGGGCGGGCTTCCTCGCTTCGATCCGGCGGAAAAGCCTCAACGGCCACCGCATCCGTCGCGATGCCGGCAATGTGGAGATCCCAGAGGTATTCCGCCATCTCTTCAGACTGCTCAATGCCCGGAGATACTAGGGAGTCAAACTGCGAAAGGCGGCGGCGTTCACCCGCCGGAAGCCCCGCATGCCACTCCAAGAAGCCGGTGTAGAACATCAAGACGTCTCCGACTTCGATGGTGGCTCCGGCGCGAATTCTTGCCTGCTCAAGATCGTTCACGCTCAGGGCAGCGCGGGCGGATGGCCCGCCTCGGTCTCTCACAGCCTCAGAAACATCGAGAAGTACCCCGCGGGTGACTATTCCATGGTCGCTCCAAGACCGAATGGTATTGCGTTCCCCGCCGGCAATCTGGCGGCTGGCCACGTCGTTATAGAAACGTTCTGGCCAAACGGCGATATGCCCAAGAGAATCCCATTGGCTCAGGGCTTGCGGGTTGTAGTTGTCATAAACATCTTCAAACGCCTCCCCGGGAAAATTGGAGTAGACCGTATGCCTTGGGGTGCCTCTTTGAAAAAACGGCGGGCTGATTGACCCAAAAGGCACATCCAGGGGGAACACCGCCCCCTTGCGAATGAGATCCTTGGCGGCGAGAGACTTCTGAGGTGTCACCAAATTAAACAGCCCGACCGAATCCTGATCCCCAAATATGCCCCAAGCGAGGGGCATGCCGTCGACACGCTCCAACTCTTTAAAACTTGGCAGCGCTATGGGGGAAACAGATTCGGCTTTGTCAGGCATAAATTGCCCGCTCGAAGTCTCTAGATAGCTCTAACGCCCGAGAATCGAAAAAGGGCAGGGTCTGCATGTAGAGGGCTGCGGCCAACTTTGCCTGCGGGTCAATCCAAAAGAACGTGTTGAAGGTGCCGGCCCAGCCGGCGCTGCCTGCTTTGCGCATGCCCGGCAACTGCTCCGCCGTAAGCATGATGTCCAGCCCCCAAGTGGCACCTGGATCGATATGCATGTCTTCAGAAAACTCTGGAACTGTGGAAGGCATGGTTTTAACTGGGATTCCCCCCATGTGGTCAGAAAGCATGTTGGCCACACTCGCCTGGCTTAAGAGGCGGACGCCGTTCGATTCACCGCCGCTAAGAAGGACTTGCTGAATGGCGAAATAGTCGGCGGCGCTTGCGAAGAGCCCATGCCCGGCGGAAAGAAATTCGGGTTTGGGTTCCCATGCGAAATGAGTGTCGATCCAATCACCCGAAGCGTCGCGCCGATAAGCCGGAGCCAGGCGCGTTTCCTGCTGCGCATTCAGGTCAAAACAGATGTCTTCCAGACCCAATGGGGCAAATATGTGGTTGCGGTAGTACTCGTCCAGTTTTTCCCCGCTTGCGGCCTCCACAATTCGGCCTGTCCAATCAGCCGACATGCCATACGTCCATTCGGTGCCCGGCTCGACTACCATCGGCGAGGCGAAGCACGCCATTTTCGCCGAAGAGGGCATCGGCGTGCCGGTGGCCAGCAAATAGCGGCGGGCGAGCGGATGGAGAACGTCATAGGTCAACCCGGAAGTATGCGTCATCAGGTGGTGCACTCTCGCTCGAGTCTTCGGAGCCCGCAGTCTTGGCACCTCGCCATCCCAGCCGGCTATCACCTGGATCAGGTCAAAATCGGGAAGGATATCTCCCACCGGGGTTGATAGGTTGAGAAGCCCGCGTTCCACCAGCTGCAAAACTGCGATGGCGTTTACCGCTTTCGTCTGCGAAGCCACCCGAAAGATCGTGTCGGGAGTCATGGGCGAGCCACTTGGAATTTCCCTCACCCCCATTGAAGTCTGGTGGATGATGCCGCTCTCATCGCCCACGACGGCAACCAGGCCGGGGGCCGCCCCCTGCTCTAATCCCGCAGCCAGCACTTCTTCGACGGCCGTCCAGATCATCTATCAACCTTTCGTCGTTGGCGGATACGCCTAGGCCGACCAGGGGCTGTCATCCCTGATCGGCCAGGCATGTGGGTTATTTCCGTTGGTTAGGGGTTCTTACGCGCTCACTTGGCGGGAACTGGCGGCACGGGCATCAATTGCACCGGGCTGCCGCCGGAGAAGAAAGCGTCAAAGTAGGAGTCCTCGACCGCATATCCTTCCGGAGGGGTGGGAATACCGGTTGACTCAGTGGTAAAAGTGTCTCTCCAGTAGTCGTTGAAATTCTCGTCGGTAACGGTTGGCACCGGGTAGAAAATGGTGTTGACATTCAGATCCTGTCCGGCAAGCTTGCGGGCGATAACCAGGAAGGTTTCATAAGCGGCAGATGCCGGAGACTGGTTAAGCGCCACAGCGTGAATCTCGGGATGTTCCTTCCAGAAGGCCAGGAAGCTCGCCGGGCCGTCGATGGAGTTGATAACTGCCAGCGGCCGTCCGGCGGAAAGCAGCGCCTCTTCGGCGGCGACAGCCTCGCCCCCTGCTTCAATGATTCCGTCAATCTGCTGTGGGTGGGTTGCCAAGAATTTGGTCATTTCGGTTTTTGTGGTCGCCGGGGTCCAGTCGCCGGCCACGGTGCCGAGATGTTTGACGTCGGGGAACTCTTTCATCAGGTCTTCGATGGCAAACTGCTCTGCGACAGCTAGTGGCACGCCTGGAATGCCGGCGATATTCACGATGTTGCCTTTGCCCCCAAGCGACTCGATGACTGCTTTGCCCCCAACGTACTCAGCCCAATAGCCGTTCCAAGAGACGTTGAGAGAATGCGGGCAGTAGGAGGGGGACTCGTCGGTGACAACCAGCACGCCCTTGTCGAACGCGTTCTGGAAGGACTGGCACATCGCAGTGGGCGAGCCGGGGATGGAGATGATGATATTGCAGCCTTCGTCTACCAGGTTGTTGAACTGCGAAATCTGCATCGTGATCTCATTGTCAGAACTGGTGGTAACCAGGGGGCCGGTGGCTAGACCGGCTTCCACATATAGGTTGACCTGGCGCTCCAACTCTGCCAGATTTCCCTGACGCCAGTCGTTGCCCAGATAGGAGTCGTTTAGGCAGAACTTCCAAGGCGCGGCCGGAGGTGTCCAACCTTTATAAGGGTCGGGATAGAGCTTTGAGAATGTCTCATAGTGCCCGTAGTATTCGCGGACGGACTCCGGAAGATCATCAATGCCCAACTCGGCGATGTCAGTGGCGAATTCGCCTTCAGCGGTGCTCGCCGGCGCAGATTCCGAGGGTGCTGCGGAATTGGTGGCAGCGGGTTCTGGCGTACACCCGGAGATTAGCAGAGCCGCAAGGGCGACCATGGCAATGGCACGTGCCCCTTTGAATGTTTTCCTGGCGCCGATAACGGAAGTTGCGCCCATTTTTGCCTCCTTGCAAATTTCGGTAGCGACCATCTTGCCACCTAACTTTCACGATAGAGACTTAGATTCGAAAAATCAAGCAATATCCGAAACATTAATCATATTGTGAACTTTTTGTGACTTTTGCGACGCCGGCTAGTACTTTTTGGTCGTTATTGCGATACAGCCAAAGCTCCACCAAGGCGCAACCTTGTTCGTCAACCTCGACAACCTTGCCGCCCACCCGAACCTGGTCGCCTTCAAAAACACTGCCGGAAAAACGACAGCTGTAGCGGATGATCCTTGCCACGGCGTCCGCACCTGCGAGCCAATCAATTAGGGCGTTGAGCGGGTAGCTAAAATTGAGGGTTCCCTGATTGACCGGATGTTCTCCGCGCCCCAGGGATCGGACAAAATCCGGGTCGAAATGAAGCGGATTCG
>JAITSW010000224.1 GCA_031287505.1 Propionibacteriaceae bacterium | reverse complement strand
GCGCCTGTTTCATTTTGAGCGTGGACGATTCGATGGAGTCTATTCTCAACTGGTACCGCGAAGAAGGCTTCATCTTCAAGGGCGGCTCTGGGGCAGGCCTGAATCTCTCGCGCATCCGCTCTTCAAAAGAGTTGCTCTCATCTGGCGGGACGGCTTCTGGCCCGGTCTCGTTCATGCGCGGCGCTGATGCCAGTGCGGGCACTATTAAGTCTGGTGGCGCTACCCGCCGGGCCGCCAAGATGGTTGTGTTAGACGTCGACCACCCCGACATCGTCGAGTTCGTTGAGACGAAAGCGCGTGAAGAAGACAAGATCCGGGTCTTGCGGGACGCCGGATTCGATATGGATCTAGGCGGCAAAGACATCGTCAGCGTGCAGTATCAAAACGCCAATAACTCGGTGCGGATCTCAGACGCCTTCATGAAGGCTGTTCAGGCCGGCGATTCTTTTGACCTGCTGGCCCGCAATGGCAAACCCCTTGAGACGGTGCAGGCCAGGGAGCTCTTCCGGAAGATCTCCCAGGCAGCTTGGGAGTGCGCAGATCCGGGCGTCCAGTATGACGACACCATCAACGATTGGCACACCACCCCGGAATCAGGCCGGATCAACGCTTCCAACCCATGTTCTGAGTACATGAGCCTGGACAATTCATCTTGCAACCTTGCCAGCCTCAATCTTTTGTCCTTCCTCAAAGACGACAACACCTTTGACACCGAAAAGTTCACCAAGGCTGTTGAGCTCGTCATTACCGCCATGGACATTTCCATCTGCTTTGCGGATTTCCCCACCGAGTCCATCGCCGTGACCACTCGCGATTATCGCCAACTCGGTATTGGCTATGCCAATCTCGGCGCGCTGTTGATGGCTGTCGGCTGCGGCTACGACACCGATGCGGGGCGGGCATTGGCCGGGTCTATCACGTCTTTGATGACGGGCGCCTCCTACCGGCGTTCGGCAGAGCTAGCCGGCGTCGTCGGGGTCTATGCCGGGTATGAACCAAATGCCTTCGCCCAGTTGCGGGTGATGCGCAAACATCAGGCCGCCAACGACGGGTTGCGCGATTTTGACCTAATCGATAGCCAGATCCGGAAGGCTGCCGCCTCGCAGTGGGACTTGGTGATCAAGCTGGGCAGCGAAAATGGTTTCCGAAATGCGCAGGCGTCGGTGTTGGCGCCCACCGGCACCATCGGCTTCATGATGGACTGCGACACCACCGGTATCGAGCCAGATTTCTCTTTGGTGAAATTCAAGAAACTAGTTGGCGGCGGGGCCATGCAGATCGTCAACCAGACAATTCCGCGAGCGCTGCGCAAGCTGGGCTATCAAGATGAGACGGTTGAGGCCATCACCGATTACATCGCCGAGAACGGCCACGTTGTCGATGCCCCCGGGCTCAAGCCCGAGCACTACGAAATCTTCGACACCGCCATGGGACGGCGTTCCATCCAGCCAATGGGCCACGTGCGGATGATGGCCGCAGTGCAGCCTTTCCTCTCCGGCGCCATCTCGAAGACGGTGAATCTGCCAGAATCGGCCACCGTCGAAGAAATTGAAGAGGTGTTCGTCGAAGGTTGGCGTTTGGGGCTAAAAGCCTTGGCGGTCTACCGCGACAACTGCAAAGTCGGCCAGCCGCTCAACGATGCCAAGAAGGCTGATTCTTCGCAAGATGCCCAGCCGGAGGTTCGGATTGAGTATCGCCCACGCCGTCGTCGCCTACCTAAGTCTCGGGTGAGCCGCACCACTTCTTTCTCGGTGGCGGGAGCGGAAGGCTATATGACTTCCGGCATGTACGAGAACGGCGATTTGGGCGAGATCTTCTTGAAGTTGGGCAAGCAGGGCTCCACCCTGGCCGGCGTTATGGATGCTTTCTCGATTGCGGTCTCCATCGGGCTGCAATACGGCGTGCCGCTGGGGACGTTCACCCAAAAGTTCACAAACCTCAAATTTGAGCCGGCCGGTATGACGGACGATCCAGATGTGCGAATGACGCAATCCATTATGGATTACATTTTCCGACGTCTTGCCCTAGATTTCCTCTCCTTCGACGAGCGGGCAGAGTTGGGCATCTACACCGCTGCCGAACGCAAGCACTATGTAGAGACCGGCTCCTATGCCGAGCTGGGCGCCAACGAAGATTTGATCGATTCCCAAGCCTTGGTAAACGATGCCGCCGATGATCTGCGCCTAGACGGGGAAGGGCCGATTCAGCCGCCATTGCTCGCTACCCCCTCACCTGCCCAAGTGCAGGTCGGCAGCACGGCAGACGTGATGAGCAGGCTTACCGGTAAAACGGTAGACGCCCCGCTGTGTTTCACCTGCGGGACAAAGATGCGTCCAAGCGGCTCCTGCTACGTCTGCGAGGGTTGCGGCTCCACGTCCGGTTGCTCATAAGCGCGGTCACTTTGGGACGACGGCATCGGCTGCACGCTCTGAATACCGCCGGCTCCGGGACGGGGGATATCGGGCGTTCCACACGGTGGATCAAGAAGAGCCGGTCGTTCTTGTGATTCAGGTGGCGCACTGCGGTGTTGCCCACTAGGGGAGGTCGCGCGGATAGCGCCCTCAGTCTGCCATCGCTCCCCAGTGTCGGCTTCGCTTATCGGGCCGCTCTCGCGAACTCTGCCGACACGGCGTGACGGCTTATCGCGATGCCGCTAAAGAGCAGCGCCACCGCGATGGTGGAGGCGGGGGATCGCGGGTGAATGACCACGCCGAATCGCCAGGCAAGGAAGATGCCGATGAAGAGCAGGCCAAAACCAACGATTGTTTGGGTGGCTCGGGCGCTGCCGGAAAGATTTGGGATGAGTTTGAATTCCAGACGGGCGATAAAGGGCACGATGGCAACTATCAAGGCCCAGGTCAACAGCAGCCAGATAACCTGCGAGAGAACTATCGGGGCAAAGGCTGGGAACAACAGGGCTAAGCCTGCCATGATTCCGCCGGCAAGGGTGATCATGGGTATGTGCCACAGGTAGACCGAAAACGTCAGGGCGTTGGCTAGGCGAAGCCGTCTACTGGCAGTCGCGCTCAGCTGTTTTCCGACGCCAAGCCTTTCCAACGCTCCCAAGGCGCAAGTCTGCATAAAACCCATGATCAAGGCTGCAAAAGTGGGTGGCAGCAGATTTGCCACTAGGCAATCTGCCCAAGCCACGGCGGCGGGGGGGTAGCCAAAACCAAAGACCAACAGCGCAATCAAGCCGATGCTCAGGGCGATGAGCACCAGCAGTGTTCGGATACGCCAACCGCGAAACCAGCCGCGTTCGTAGGCGATTCCCCACTGATGAGCCATAGGCCAAACGAAAGCCAGGTTTAGCCAGGCGAGTTCGGCATTCCCGGCAAAACTCGCGCTCAGATCGACGGTAATCGTCCCTAGCAAAAACGGAAGCATTGTCAGCCATCCGAAGCGGTCAAAGGCCTTTACCAAGACTGGCGTGAGCGCTTGCAAGCCAAGGTAGACCACCAAGAACCAGAAGAGCATCGCAAACTGTTGGCTCAGCCCGATGGCGTCATCGGAAAAACCAAGCCATGCCGGTATGGATGAGAGCAAGGCAAAGAGGCAGGTGAAAAGGGTGAACGGCCCAAGCAGCCTACCCACCCGAGTTGCCAGAAAGTCGAGGTAGCTTTGGCCGCCGACGCGGGTATGGGCGTACGTGAGCGCGTTTGCATACCCGGCAGCGACGAAGAAGATCGGGATGATGGCCAATACCCAGCTCAGCGCCCACAAAATCGGGCCCGGCGCCCAGGGGAGTATTTCGAATTGCCCGGCAGAGTCGGTGATGAAATACAGCAGGGCATGGAACGAAACCACGATTGCCATTGAGAAAACCCTGGCAAAATCTATCAGGTGGTTACGCTCGTTCATCGGCCATCACCTTACCGATATCGCCTTGCCAACGCCGCAATTGGCCTTTTCTTTAGCAGCACGCGCCTTGCGCACATTGTCTAAGCAGGCGCGCGGGACTAGCCTGAACGGGTGCAACAGGCGTTAGAGGGCTATCTGACCATAGGCGTGGTCATCGCCGTGGGCTTTGTCTTCGCGCACTTGAAGGTTCTGACGGGCACGCACCGAAAAACCCTGTTGAACCTTGCCTTCATGATTACCCAACCCGCCCTGCTGTTTGTTCTGGTGTCAAAGGCAGATTTGGAGCATCTTTTTTCGCGGACGCTTTTGGTTTCGGTGCTGGTGATAATTTTCACCATCGTTTTGTACTTGGCCATTTCATTGGGAGTCTTCCGCCGGTCCTTCTTCGACTCGGTGGTCGGAGTCTTCTGCGCTTCCTATACGAACGCCGGGGTAATCGGCCTGCCCATCGCCGGCTATCTGCTTGGCGATATGACTTGGATGGCACCCATCATCTTGATTCAGGTTGGGTTGCTGCAACCCGCCGGCATTGTTCTGCTCGATATCCGCAAATTGCGCAAGAGTTCCCAAAAGCTCCCAATCGGCCGGTATCTGAGTATGCCTTTTCGCAATCCCATCACCGCCTCCACCTTGGCCGGACTGGCCTGCAATCTGCTGGCTGTGCCCATCCCAGCGCCAATTCTGGCCCCGGTAGAGCTGCTCTCGGGGGCTGCCGTGCCGATCATGCTCATCGCCCTGGGTGTATCGCTGCGGCTAGACCCGATGCCTGGAATGGGGCCGCATTTCAAAGAGTTGGCCACTGCGGTGGCCATTAAAGAGGTTGCCGCGCCCTTGGCCGCATTCTTGATTGGCCTTGCTTTTGGTTTGGACAGGCCTTTGCTCTTAGCCGTGACGGTGATCGCCGCTCTTCCCACCGCCCAGGTGGCTTACATGATCTCGGCAAGATTTGGCACTGGCGAGTTTTTAGCCAGGGATTCCCTGTTCATAACGACTATGCTGTCTGTGCCCGTAGTTGTGACGTTGGGCGCTCTTTTGGGTTAGCCGCGAGAAGGAGAATAACAATGCTCAAGAAAATCGCAGCGGTGGCTGCACTGGTATTTGCGCTTGCCGGGTGCTCGACGCAGACCCCAGTTTCTTCCGGCACCTCGGGTGCCCCGCAAGGCGGTCAGACTACCGAGCCAGGGGCTGCGGTTTGCTCTTATCAGCCCACCGGCAACGCCGCCAAAGAGGTTTCGCCTCCCGATCCAAATGAGGCCGCACGGGAGGGTCAAACCGAGGTGACACTCAATCTCAATGATCAGCCCATCGTTCTCACCCTCGACTCAGACGCTGCGCCTTGCACGGTGAACTCGTTCATTTCACTGGCCAGCCAGGGCTATTACAACGACACAAAGTGCCACCGACTCGCCGATTCCTCCACGCTTTACGTGCTTCAGTGTGGCGACCCAACGGGCACTGGCGGGGGCACACCCGGGTACAAATTCGCCGATGAGCTGGATGGTATTACCGGATATCCGGCAGGGACGCTGGCGATGGCGAATGCTGGGCCAAACACTAACGGTTCGCAGTTCTTTATCGTCTATGAAGACTCAGTACTTCAGCCGGCCTTCACGGTCTTTGGACACCTGGACGCAGCTGGGCTAGAAGTCGTTCGCAATATCGCTGTTGGTGGCTCAGATGGTGCCTATCCTGATGGCACGGGGGCGCCGCTTATCGATGCCGTGATCAACAACATCACTCTGGGCTAAGCGCCTAGTTGGGCTGCGAAGCCGTTTAGCACCCGGACAAGCCGTTTAGCACCCGGACGAAAGCGCTCGGCTCTATGCCGAGACCGGCTAAGTTTCTAGTTGGGCTGCGAAGCCGTTTAGCGCCGCAACTGTCATTTGCGGTTGGTCGACGTGAAGCTGGTGTCCTGCGTGCGGGATTACCACGGCTAGCACGTTGGGGAAGTGGCGGCGCATCGATTCAATGTCGGAGTCGTCGGTATAGGCGGAATTGGCTCCGCGTAGCCACAATGTCGGCCCAAGGTACCTGGCCGAAGTCTGGGGCCAAGCCCGGATGGTTTCCATGCTGGCGGCCAGCAGGTCGATATTTGGCTCCCAGCGGTAGCTTTGGCCCTCAAGGCGGAGATTCTGCAGGGCAAGTTGCCGCAGTGCTGCTTGTGGAACGGCTCTAAGCAAAGCTTCTTCGGCTTGAGCCCGCGAATGGATGTTGCCCAAATTGAGATCTCGCATTGCGCAAATGAGCTCGTCGCTGGTGCTTGGCGGATAGCCGCGGGGAGCCATATCGACGACGGCTAATCCCGAAATCAGTTCTTGGTGACGCAATGCCGCCAACATGGCAAC
>JAITSW010000186.1 GCA_031287505.1 Propionibacteriaceae bacterium | reverse complement strand
GGAACCTCGCTAGCGAGTCAAAGACTGGCTTGCCGTCCAGAGTCGGGGAGGCATGCGGATCTACGTTGTGCTCGGGGTGCGGCATTAGGCCAACGACATTGCCCCGCTCATTGGTGATACCGGCTATGTCATTTACCGAACCGTTCGGGTTGCCGTCGACGTATCTGAAGACCACTCGGTTTTCGGCTTCCAGTTGGGCAACCGTCTGATCATCAGCTTGGTAATTGCCCTCGCCGTGTTTGACGACGATGTTGATCGAATCGCCCGTCATAAAAGCGTTCGACCATACTGTGTCGGTGGTTTCCACCCGCAGATTTTGGTCTTTGCAAACAAAAGTGCGCCGATCATTTCTTATCAACGCACCGGGGAGCAAATGGGCTTCGCAAAGCACCTGGAAGCCATTGCAGATACCCAACAAGGGCAGCCCGGCATTGGCAGCTGAGATGATCTCACGCATCACCGGCGAGAAGCGGGCGATTGCGCCGCAGCGCAGATAATCCCCATACGAAAAGCCGCCAGGCAGCACGACCGCATCGACATCATTCAGCGAATCAGACGCATGCCAAAGCGACACCGGCTCAAAACCGCAAAGCCTGACTGCTCTGCGGGCATCCTGGTCGTCGAGGGAACCGGGGAACGTCACCACCCCGATTTTCGCACTCACTTATCAACCCGCACGTTGTAGGCCTCAATGGTGGTATTGGCGAGCAGCGTATCTGCTGCTTCGCGGATCTGCGCTAGCCGCTCGTCGGTGATTTCGCCTTCGACTTCGACCTCGAAGCGCTTGCCTTGGCGAACGGATAATCCGGAATACCCCAAGCGTTTCAGGGCTCCCGTCACCGCCTTCCCCTGGGGGTCAAGAATTTCGGGTTTGGGCATCACGTCGACGATCACTCGGGGCATGCCCTAATCCTACCGGTACCGGCCATCGCCGCGAAAACCTTCAACGCTTTTCACCATTTCGCACGCTGGATCAAATACTCGCCAGATGCGCAATCGGGATGTGGGTAAAGGGCTAAAGCCGCGGAACCGGCATCCCATCGAGTGCGGAATTCACCAGGGCGTCTGCGGCCTTGTTCTCAGCCCTTGGAACCCACGTCCACGTGACTTTTGCCGGACGCAGCGACGTGGCCTTCACCGCTAGGGGCTTCATATCCGGATGCCTCACCTTCCAACGGCCAGCCATCTGCTCGATAACAAGCTTGGAATCGAGCCGTACATCTACCTCGGCCGCCGGATTAATCGCCCTGGCCATCTCCAGGCCGGCTATCAGGCCTAAATACTCTGCGACATTATTGGTGGCAGTCCCTATGCTCAAACCCTCTTGATTTAGGACAACGCCGGCTGTGTCGGTGACCAAGGCGCCATACGCCGCCGGGCCAGGGTTACCCCTAGAGCCACCATCGGCGCGCACGACCAGTTGTGCCGGGGGATTTGCCCAAGCCGTTTCAGCAGCCGCCGCAAAAGTGCCCACTGCTTCAAAATCATCAAAAAGCCCGGGGCCATCCTGCCCAGATTGTTTGCCCGCCACGCTCAGCGCACCAGTATCCGGTCGCAGTCCTCGCAGCGGAGCACCTCGTCTTTGGGAGCAGACTGGTACCTCGTCACTGCCGCAGCAGTCGCCTCTAGCTGGCAACCCGAACAGCGTTTACCTTCCAGCTTTGCGGCTCCAACGCCACCGCTGCGCCCGCGAATTCGATCGTACAAAGCCAGCAAGTCTGCTGGGATTCCCGCCGCCAACCCGTCGCGCTTTTGCGAATGCCCAGCCAACTCGGCGTCCAACTCGGCAAGCTGCTCATCACGATGAGCCATCACAGCGCGAATCGACTTTTGCAGCTCGCCACGCCTTTTTTGCAAAGCGGCCAGCTCGGCGGTGGCCGTCTCCAAGCGTTCCATAACTTCGAGTTGGATATCTTCCAGGTTTAGAATGCGCTGCTTTAGGTGTGCGATCTCTTCGATCATGGGCGCGAGTTCTTTGGCACCCACCAAGCCATCGTCCACCCGCTTTTGATTGCGGGCGATCCGCTCGCGCACCGGCACCAAATCGGCCTCCGCCTTCTCAAGTTCTATTCGGGTATCGCCCACCAGCGTCTCGGAGCCGACGAGGTCTTTATTGACTTGGGCCCACTCGACCTTGCCCGCATTGATCTGCGCATGCTCGGGCAGGGAACGTTTACGATGCTCCACCCGATCTTTTGCGCTATCTTCCACTTGGACTTCAAGGAGTCGCGCTTGCGCTTCGGGAGTTGCTCTCATGCCCTGAACTATATCGTCAGCGCCCACAATCTGCGATGCCGCCGAATGCGTCTGAACGGCTTATCCGGGTGGGGCAAATGATCTAGAGTTGAAATCTTGGCGCACGAGACTAATCTAGGGCTATGACTCAAGAGCCAGTCGCGCATAACGAGCACGAGCAGATTGCCTTGTCAGTACGGCAGAATCCCTTTTCACAGGCTTTCAAGGAGTTCATTCCCCAGGGCTGGGCGCCTTATCCCAGCACGCTCCCCGAGCCATTGCCGGCCAGCACCCCGGCCATTGCCCGGCGGGCAAAGCTCAGCGCCGCCTTTCCCGGAGAAAGGCTGGTTCTTCCGGCCGGCCCTTATCGGGTTCGCTCAAATGACTGCGACTACCGCTTCCGCCCCAACACCGCTTTTGCCTACGAAACCGGTTTGGGTCAAGACCGCGAGCCAGATGCCGTCTTAGTCTTAGAGCCCATTGCCGGCTCGCACGAGGCCATCCTTTATTTCAAGCCCCGCACACCCCGCACCGACCCCGAGTTTTATGCCGACTCCCGCTATGGCGAGATGTGGGTAGGCCAGCGCGAATCCCTGGACGAGATGTCGGCGCTGACCCAGCTCTCCGTCCGTCCCATTGAGCAACTGGAAGAAGCTTTGCGCGAAGGCCTGGGCACAATTCCGACTCGGATAGTTCGCAATGCCGACGAGAGCCTCACACCCAAATTTGATTCCTGGCGCGCGGCAGCAGGCCTCGAAAAGACATCCTGTGAAGCGGCAGATGAAGAATTCGCCGTCTGGCTCAGCGAAGCCCGGCTGATCAAAGACCGCTTCGAGGTGGGCGAAATCCGCTCTGCCTGTGATCGCACCGCCGTTGCTTTCGAGTCCGTGGTAGCTGATTTCCCCCAGGCTATCCAGCATGGACGCGGCGAACGCTGGGTTGAGGGCATTTTTGGCCTGCATGCCCGCCACCTGGGAAATGGCATCGGCTATGACTCCATCTGCGCCGGCGGCGATCATGCCAACACCCTGCATTGGATTCGCAATGATGGCGAGCTGCGTACCGGAGATTTGATTTTGGTAGACGCCGGCGTTGAGGTCGAGTCGCTTTACACAGCTGACATCACCCGCACAATACCGCTCAATGGCAAATTCACCGACGCCCAACGCAAGGTTTACCTGGCTGTCATGGACGCGCAGGCTGCCGGTTTCGCCGCCGCGAAGCCGGGCAACAAATTCAAGGACGTGCACCAAGCGGCTATCTCGGTCGTCGCCCGTTATTTGGAAGAGTGGGGCTTGCTCCCGGTCTCTGCCGAAGAAGCACTTTCCGAAGAGGGTGGCCAACACCGGCGCTGGATGGTTCACGGCACGTCCCATCATTTGGGTATCGACGTCCACGATTGCGCCCAGGCCCGCAACGAAAACTACAAAGAGGCCATATTGCAGCCGGGCATGGTTATCACGGTTGAGCCCGGTATCTATTTCAAGAGCACCGACCTGCTCGTGCCCCCGGAATTGCGGGGCATCGGCGTCCGCATTGAAGACGACGTCGTCATCACCGAGGATGGCTGCAGAATTCTTTCCGAGAATATTCCGCGCGATCCAGGCGAAATCGAATCTTGGATGCACTGGATCTGGGCAAGTACGAAAAACTAGGCTCGTACTTGCCAGAACAAATCGGGTGACCGTGCCCACGCCCACCACTAGTCATACCCGCGGTTAGCGCCCTGATTATGCATATCCGCTTGCCAGGTAGCTAAAGGTAGCTAAACTGCGATCATTGCCAGCTTGCGCAAGCACATTCAGATAACGAAACACATCACAAACCCACCAGGAAGACATCATGACCCAAAAAGACGTTTACAAGGTAGTACTCGACGAAGAACAGATACCGCGGTATTGGTACAACATCGTGGCCGACCTACCCTCTCCCCCAGCCCCGCCCCTCAACCCGGCGACTAGCGAGCCACTGCAGCCTGCCGATCTTTCGGCGCTTTTCCCTGACGGCCTGATCGCCCAGGAAGCCTCCACCGAGCGCTTCCTAGAAATCCCGGATGCGGTGCGCGATATTTACAAGCTCTGGAGGCCGTCTCCGCTGTATCGCGCTTGCCGCCTCGAAAAGACATTGGGCACCAAGGCACGCATCTACTACAAGTATGAAGGCGCATCGCCGGTCGGAAGCCACAAGACGAACTCCGCTGTCCCGCAGGCCTATTTCAACAAGATTGCCGGACGGACGCGGCTGACCACCGAAACAGGCGCCGGCCAGTGGGGAGCCGCTTTGGCATTCGCAACTCAAATCTTCGGCTTGGATTGCGACATTTGGCAGGTCGCCAGCTCGTTCAACGGCAAGCCTTACCGCCACGCCCAAATGGAAGTCTTCGGGGCCCGCGCGGTAGCCAGCCCGTCTGACAAGACTGCCATAGGACGTCAGCTGCGCGAGCGTTTCCCAGATACTCCCGGCTCGCTGGGTATGGCAATCTCCGAAGCAGTTGAAGCTGCTGCCTCAGACCCGAATGCCAGCTACTCCCTAGGTAGCGTCCTCAACCACGTGTTGCTGCATCAGACGGTGATCGGCGAGGAGGCGCTGCTGCAACTGGACGTCTTCGGCGAAGAGCAGCCCGATTACCTTTTCGCCTGCGCGGGCGGCGGCTCGAATCTGGCCGGCATTAGCTTCCCGTTCATCCGCGAGAATCTGGCCGGCAACAAGCATGTCAAGATCATCGCCTGCGAGCCCAAGGCAGCGCCGTCTCTTACCGAAGGCGAGTTCCGCTACGACTTTGGCGATACCGCCGGCATGACTCCCAAACTGAAGATGTACACCCTCGGCCACGATTTTGTGCCTGCTGCCGTCCACGCCGGCGGTCTGCGTTATCACGGCATGGCGCCACTGGTGAGCCATGTGTATAGCGAAGGCCTAATTGAGGCGATTTCGATCAAACAGCGGGAAGCCTTTGCGGCTGGCGTCCTATTCTCGAACGCCGAAGGCATTATCCCGGCATCCGAGTCGAACCATGCCATCGCCGGTGCCCTGCGCACCATCAAGGCGGCCACCGAAGCTGGCGAAGCCCCGGTAGTGGTAATCGGCATCTCCGGCTCTGGCCAGTTAGACCTCCCGGCCTACACCGACTACCTCTCCGGGAACATGCTTGACAGCTAAACCCGGCTCCCGCCCACTGTGTGTCTGACCCACGTCGGTTGACGGGTTCTTGGCGCTCAGGCGAGGCGTACCCGCTTGGCATGCCCCGCCTGAGCGCAAGACCCGCCATACGGCGGGCGGGCTTAGCTGGAGGGGGTTGTTTCAGACGGCGGCGCGGGCGGCTGCGTTGGAGTCTGCGCCGCAGGTGGAGTCTGCGGCTCTACCACCGGATACGCATACGGATTCGGATAGGACACCGGGTATGGCCCAGGAGCGGGATGGTACTGCCCGGAGCCGGGTGCCGCCGGATACTGGACTGCGGGTGTCGGATACCGAACGGGAGCCGCAGCTTGGGCATAGGCCGGTGCGCCTGCGACCGGAGCATTGAAAACGGCTGCCCGAATGCCCGGGATCTGCGTGATCAGCTGCTTGGCCTGCTCTACCAGCTTGTGCTCGCATAGCACCTCGTATTTAGTCGCCACCGTCTGCGAAACCGAGTTGAAGTCGCGTTTTCCCTGGCTCATCCAGTAAGAAAGGGCAGCCATCACCACCCCGATTCCAATTCCGACGCCCATTGCCGCAAGCATGAGGAGGAAAATGTTTGCGTCTGGCATGAAAATCCACATCAGCAGCGTCACCATCAGACCCGTGGAGATACCACTTTGCACGCCAGACCAGATGACGGTGCCCCAATTGCGCCGACCCAGCACTCGTTCTACAGATTTCAGGTCGGTGCCGACGATACAGAGGTTTTCAACCGGGAAACGCTGATCGGCTAGGTAGTCCACTACTCTTTGGGCTTCTTCGTAGGAGCTGAAGATGCCCACCGACTGCGGGAACTCCAACTTGAACAGATTCTGGGCAGCTGCAGGCGCCATATATCACTCCAATCCTGCTGATTGGCCGCGGGCCAATATCGCGGCCGCCAACTTCATACCGGCTTCGTCGACCATCTCATCGTCAACCACAATAGCGCCCACCGCGCCACCAGCCACAGTCGCTGCCTGCGCATAAGCGTCCATAATCCTCTTGGCACGTTGAAAATCGGCGGGTTTCGGGGTGTAGATCTCGTTGCCGGCTTCCACTTGCCCAGGATGCAAAACCCATTTGCCGTCAAAGCCGAGCGCAGCCGAAAGCGCCGCC
>JAITSW010000155.1 GCA_031287505.1 Propionibacteriaceae bacterium | reverse complement strand
CGGTCAGGCGATTGAGCAGGGACGATTTCCCGGCATTTGTGTAGCCAACCAGAGCCACCGAAGGCACCTGGTTGCGATCCCTAGACGATCGCTGGGTCTCGCGCACGGCATCTAACTCCCGCAATCTCCGCCGCAGCTGGGCTATACGGGTGTTGATACGCCGGCGGTCAATCTCAATCTTAGTCTCGCCCGGCCCGCGGCCGCCGATACCAACGCCGCTCGCAGCCCTTCCGCCTACCTGCCGCGAGAGATTGCCGCCCCAGCCCCGCAGACGTTGTTTGAGGTACTGCAATTGCGCGAGTTCAACTTGGGCTTTGCCTTCGGCGCTCTTGGCATGCTGCGCAAAGATATCGAGAATGAGACCGGTGCGGTCTATGACTTTGACGCCGAGCCGGTCTTCGAGGTTGCGCAGTTGGGCCGGTTCCATCTCGCCGTCGCAAATCAGCGTGTCGGCACCGTTTTCAAGGATCAAATCATGGAGCTCGTCAACTTTGCCCCGGCCAATATAGGTGGCCGCATCTGGTTTAGAGCGACGCTGCGTCACACCGTCCAACACCTGCGAGCCGGCAGTTTCAGCCAGCCGTTTGAGTTCCAGCATTGAAAGGTCGGCAGCGGCCTGGCTGCCGGACGTCCAGACCCCGGCTAGCACCACCCGCTCTAGCTGGAGATCGCGATACTCAACTTCAGAGATATCGGCGAGCTGGGTAGATAGACCCTGAACGCGGCGCAGCGAAAGGCGGTCGGCTAGCTCAAGCTGTTCGCCGTCGTATTGAGTCTCCAAATTGGCATCGCCCATCTACAAGTCTTCCCGCAAGTCGAAGACGCCTCGGGCCACCAACTCCGCCGAACCGCAAAGCGTGCCTTCATCACCGGCAAAACGGACTTCCAGGGTTCCTCCCGGACACTCGACAATGATTTGGTCTAGCCCGCTGAGCCGACGTTCAAAGGCAGCTACGGCCACTATGCCAGTCCCGCATGCCAATGTCTCACCCGAACCCCGCTCGAAGACGCGCATGGCCACCCGCCCCGGCGTCAAGCGTTCGACGAATTCAATATTCACCCCATCTGGGAATGCCTCTCGCGGTGACCAAGTTGGAGGCTCCCGCAGATCTATTTCGGCGAGGCCGCCACCGCTTAGGGATATGACCGCATGGGGATTTCCGACATTGGCCTTGGTGGCGGCAAGGATTCTCTCACCGGCATTTACGGTGATCTGCGGGGCATCGGCGAGAACCACCTTTCCCATCCAAACGGCTATCCGGCCATCGTCTAACATCTCGCCATGACGCAAACCGGCTCTGGTTCCCACTTGGACAACCGGCCCGGTGGCTAAACCGTTTGCCAGCAAATACTTCACGAAGACACGCAGGCCATTGCCGCACATCTCGGCCAGAGATCCGTCTGAGTTGTGGTAATCCATGAACCAGATGTCGGGATCACCATCCCACTGCGGGATATGCCTGCCTCTAACGGCCCGCAGGGTGCCATCGGCGCCGATGCCAGAACGTCGATCGCAAACCCGGGCAATTTGCGCGGGGGCAAGGTGCAGTGAATCGTGCTCGTCTGCGAAAATGACGAAGTCATTCTTGGCCCCGTGCCCCTTCGCGAACTGTAGATCCATCTACCTCACCCCTAAATGCCTGAGAATCTCTTGCGCTATGGCCACGGCTGGTTGGTCCAGCGCGGCAAACCAAACGATGCGCCCATCTCGCCGGAACCAGCTTAGTTGCTTGCGGGCAAAGCGACGGGTACCTGTGACGGTAAGCTCGCGAGCCTGCCCTTCAGAAGTGTTGCCGTCCAGGAAGTCAATGATCTGCCGGTAACCCAAAGCTCTAGACGCGGTCAGGCCTGCCCGCAAACCTTGCGCCAACAAGCCTTCCACCTCCGCCACGAATCCCTGTTCCCACATCACATCGACCCGCTGGGCTATGCGCGCGTCCATATCCGCCCGCCCAAGCTCTAAACCAACTTGCAAAACACCGTCTAGAACGTATTTTGGCTCCGGCAAGACAGGAGTATACGAGCCGGTCAGCTCAATGACTTCTAAGGCCCGCACGGTGCGACGTCCGTTTCCGGGCAGGATTCCGGTTGCAGCCTGAGGCGAGATGACAGCTAACTCGGCATGCAGCGCAGGTGCCCCGATCTCAGCCAACCGTGCCTCATATTTGGCCCGGATGAGCGGATCGGTGCCGGGGAAATCCAGATCGTCGAGTATCGCCCGAACATAGAGGGCCGATCCGCCCACCAAGAGCGGCAGCACCCCGCGGGAGCGGCAATCAGCGATCACATTGCGGGCCATAATCTGGAAATCAGCCACGCTGGCCGTCTGGGTGACGTCCATAATGTCGATCAGGTGGTGCGCAATGCCGCCTCGCTGCGCAAGGGTCGGCTTCGCCGTTCCGATATCCATCCCGCGATACACCAGCATCGAATCGGCGTTGACTATCTCGGCGGCGATGCCCCGCTCGGCCAGCAGGTTAGCCACAGCTATGGCAGCCGAACTCTTCCCAGACGCGGTGGGCCCGTTGAAAGCGACAACGTCCATAGGCTTAGCCGCGCGCCCGTGCGGGCAGGCCTAGGCCGATACCCGCCGCTGGCGCATGGGCTTGCTCCCAGACATCCCCGGAGCGGGTGCGGCGCAGGCCGATAAGCCCGCCATCGGCGATCAAGTGGTGTGGAGCTGCGTAGGTGATCTCCACCTCGGCTATGTCGCCCGGACGCGGACGCAAAGCCGTGGCTTCCGGGGCCTTCACGTGAACCAGGCGGTTGTCTCGGGCTCGGCCGCTCAGGCGCAGGGTATCCGCGTCTTTTCGCCCCTCGCCTTCAGCGAAGAGCACCTCCACCTGCCGACCGACTTGCTTTAGATTTTCTTGCCAGGCAATGTCGGCAACCAAATCGGCCAAACGCAGATAACGCTCCTGCACGGCCTCGGCCGGCACTTGGTCGTCCCGCTGTGCCGCCGGAGTGCCCGGGCGTTTGGAGTATTGGAAGGTAAACGCCGCCGCGAACCGCGCCTGGCGCACCACATCCATCGTCTCTTCAAAATCGGCATCGCTCTCACCTGGGAACCCCACAATGATGTCGGTTGTGATTGCGGCGTCCGGCATGGCTTGGCGCACCTTTCCGATCAACTCTAAGAAGCGTTCTTTGCGATATGCGCGCCGCATCTCGCGTAAAACCTTGTCAGAGCCTGATTGCAGGGGCATATGCAGGCTCGGCATCACGTTGTGCGTTTGCGCCATAGCGGCAATCACATCGTCGGTGAAGTCTTTGGGATACGGCGAAGTGAAACGCACCCGCTCGAGACCAGCAATATCCCCGCAAGCCCGCAAAAGCTTTCCGAACGCCTCCTTGTCGCCAAAATCGACGCCGTAGGTGTTGACGTTTTGCCCCAGCAGGGTGATCTCTTCGACGCCCTGGTCGACCAGCATCTTGATTTCCGCCAACACATCCGAAGGACGGCGATCTGTCTCTTTGCCTCGCAGGGAAGGCACGATGCAGAAAGTGCAGGTGTTGTTGCAACCCACCGAGATAGACACCCAGGCGGCATATTCAGAACCCCTAACTGTGGGCAGAGTCGATGGGAATACCTCTAAAGCTTCCAAGATCTCTACTTGGGAAGCCTTTTCAACCCGCGCCCGCTCCAGAAGCAGCGGAAGATGGCCGAGATTGTGGGTGCCGAAGACCACATCCACCCACGGGGCTTTCTTGAGGACAATGTCGCGATCCTTTTGCGCCATGCAACCGCCAACTGCGATCATCATGCCCGGATGGCTTTCTTTCACCGGAGCCAGATGCCCAAGATTGCCGTAAAGGCGGTTGTCCGCGTTCTCCCGCACGGCGCAAGTATTGAAGACCACCACATCCGCCTGCGCTTCCCCGGCGGCCCGAACATATCCGGCCGCCTGCAAAACCCCGCTGATACGTTCAGAATCATGGACGTTCATCTGACAGCCGTAGGTGATCACCTCATAGCTTCGCGCATTTTCACCAATATCCATGAGCGCCTTTCCTAGCTTGCAGTGGCGGTGGCGCGCGACTCGCGCACGACGGTGACCTTGATACTCCCCGGGTAGGTCAACTCGGCTTCGATCTGTTTGGCGATGTCTTGGGCCATCGCCAACGCCTCGATATCGTCCACCGACTCGGGCTGCACCATGATTCTCACCTCACGGCCGGCCTGCATCGAGAAGGCTTTCGCCACCCCCGAATGCTCTTTGGCGATTTCCTCAAGGCGGGTCAGGCGATTAATATAGGCCTCCAAGCTCTCACGGCGCGCACCCGGGCGCCCACCGCTCATCGCATCGGCAGCCTGGGTGATAACGTCCTCCACCGTTTTAGCCTCTACCTCGTTGTGATGGGCGGCGATGGCGTGAACGATATCTGGATTTTCGCCGTACTTCTTGGCCAGTTCTGCCCCAATAGCCGCATGCGAACCGCCGGTATCGCGGGTAACGGCCTTGCCTATGTCATGCAAAAACGCCGCCCGGCGGCAGCTGTCAGCTGCTATCCCCAGCTCAGCCGCCATGATAGCCGCCAGGTGCCCGGCCTCTTTTGAATGTTCTAGGACGTTTTGCCCATACGAGGTGCGGTAGTGCAAAGCACCCAGATATGGCAGGAGTTCTGGGTGCAGATCGGTAATCCCCATTTCCATCAGGGCATCCTCGGCGGCCCGCTGGCCAGCCTCTACCACTTTGCGCCCGGCCCGTTCTATTGCCTCTTCGATGCGAGCCGGATAAATGCGGCCATCGGCAACAAGATCGCTCAATGCGATGCGGGCAGTCTCCCGGCGCATCGGGTCAAAACAAGAAATTTCCACTGTCTCAGGAGAGTCGTCCACCATGACGTTAACGCCGGTGAGTTGCTCGAAGGCCCGGATGTTGCGGCCTTCGCGCCCGATAATGCGGCCTTTCATGTCTTCGGAAGGCAAATGCACTATGGCGACCGCAGATTCCGAGATCTGCTCGACAGCCAGCCGCTGTGCGGCCTCGATGATGAGAAGGCGGGCGTGATAGTCGGCCTTTTGCCGGGCTTCGGTCTCAATATTGCGCGTCAAGGTTGCGGCTTCCAGACGCGTTAGCTTTTCAACTTCCGCGAGTAACTCCGCCTTGGCCTGCTCAAGGGGCATTCCGGAGATTCTCGCTAACTCTTCAAGACGTTCACCTTGCGCCAAAGCCAGCTCCTTGGCATCGTTTTCAAGAGCTTGCCCGCGAACGTTTTGAGCATCTTCACGCTCATCCAAACGCCGCTCCCGCTTGTCCAATTGCGCGCTGCGACGCTCTAGCTCTAGCACCCGCGTGTTGAATTCATCTTCTAAGACAGCAGAATTTGCCGCCGACGGCCGTGCGGGCCCACGAGTGATCAAGATGCCGGCGAGAACAAGGATGCCAGCCACACACACCCCGACCACACACAACAATGCAATTTCAAGCAAGCTAAACACAACTACCAAACAATCAATACCAAAGGCGGTTTCCCGCCTATTTCCATACCGAGACCACTGGGCTCTATAAGTAGGCTACCAAATCCCGCAACGCGGGGAATCCCCGCTAGTTTTCTAAGCCTTGGCCCATCTCTCCTAGAACATCTCGCGTAACCTGTGAAATCACCTGAGTGGAAAACCCCCGGCGACCCAAAGCCGAAGACAATCGCCGGTAAGCTGTCGCCGTATTCACCCCTGTCAAGCTTCGAATCCGCTTGCGAGCCAGTTGATACGCCACTTCTAGCTCAGCACTCTCATCAATATCTCGCAGAGCCGACTCAATGTGCTGCCGTGCAACGCCGCGTTGGCGCAACTCGGTGGCAATCACCGATCGGCTGCGCAGCTTGCCCAATGAGTATCTAGTGAATTCTTGCGCGAAAACGGCATCATCGAGCAGACCGACCTCGACAAAGCGAGTGAGAACTTCAGTGATAACGGTTGGCGAAAAATTTCGCTTGCGCAAAGCCCGCTCTAGCTCTTGCGTAGAGCGCAACCGGGCATTGAGTAACCGCAAAGCATCCTCGCGAACAGCGCCTGGGTCATTCGCACGATCATCAAAGCGCAGATCGGGCGAATGGCCATCAGGTTCGCCACGGGGCCGACTACCAACTTCACTCGTCCCATCGACTTGCCGATTACCACCTGCCGCAGACTCGCCAAGTGACCGGTTGCCACCTTCGGTTTGATCACCGACTCTCCGCCTACCAACTCCAGCGCTCCCACCGGGTGCCCCGTTGCCACCTGCGCCTAACCCACCGCCTTCCAACTTCTTTAGAGTTGCCCGAAGTTGCCTGACCGTCTCATCATCAGCCGATCGCCGACCTGTCA
Source organism: Propionibacteriaceae bacterium (assembly GCA_031287505.1). GTDB lineage: Bacteria > Actinomycetota > Actinomycetes > Propionibacteriales > Propionibacteriaceae > Propionicimonas. The sequence goes on along the minus strand of JAITSW010000155.1, from coordinate 814 downwards.
TCCGCGACCTTCCAAGAATCGGCTAACCATTGCTCAAAACTCGACTTCGCCCGTCTGAGGGTTTACACCCTCCGGCACTGCCTGCTCTCCGATGCCCACAGCGGCCAGGATACGGGTTTCGATCTCGTCGGCAACCTCTGGATGCTCTTTGAGGAATTTCCGGGCATTCTCTTTGCCTTGGCCAAGCTGATCAGCCTCATAGGTAAACCAGGCACCTGCTTTGCGTACGATGCCGTGCTCAACACCGAGATCGATAAGGCTGCCCTCACGAGAAATGCCCAGCCCATAGACAATGTCGAATTCGGCCTGTTTGAATGGCGGTGCCACCTTGTTTTTGGCTACTTTTACCCGAGTGCGGGAACCGACAACTTCTCCGCCATCTTTGAGGGTCTCAATACGGCGGACATCAAGGCGCACCGAAGAGTAGAACTTCAGCGCCCGGCCGCCTGTCGTCGTCTCTGGAGAGCCAAACATGACGCCGATCTTTTCGCGAAGCTGGTTGATGAAGATCGCCGTGGTGCCGGCTTGAGACAAAGCCCCCGTCATTTTACGCAGCGCCTGGCTCATCAGCCGAGCATGCAGCCCCACGTGATTATCGCCCATTTCACCTTCGATCTCGGCACGCGGGGTAAGCGCGGCCACCGAATCGATGACGATAAGCGCCAAGGCCCCAGAACGCACCAGCGTGTCGGCAATTTCCAAGGCCTGCTCACCGTTGTCGGGCTGGCTGACCAACAGCGCGTCGGTGTCTACGCCCAAACGCTTGGCATAATCCGGATCTAACGCGTGCTCAGCGTCAATAAAGGCGCAAATG
>JAITSW010000151.1 GCA_031287505.1 Propionibacteriaceae bacterium | reverse complement strand
CACGCCCTCCAGATGCTCGCGCATCCCCGGGGAAAGAGCAACCTGCGAGGTGAAGTCGAAGCGCAAATATCCCGGCTTGTTGTAGGAGCCGGCTTGGGCTGTCGTCGGGCCGAGGATGTCGCGCAAACCCGCATTAATGATGTGGGTGGCGGTATGCGCCCTCGACGACTCCTGCCGCGCAGCGGCATCGACAGCCGCTTGCACCACGGTGCCGGTGGTAATTTCACCGTCGGCCACTTTGACCTTGTGCACAACCAAGCCTTGAACCGGGCGCTGGACGTCCAAAACCTCCAAGACGATTCCATCACCGGAAATCAGGCCAGAATCGGAGTCTTGGCCGCCGGATTCTGCGTAGAAAGGAGTCTCAGCGAGCACGATCTCGACGATTTCACCCGGGCTGGCCCGGTGCACCAGCTTGTCGGCGGAGATGATGCCCCGCACAGTGGTGGGCAACTCCAAATCGTCGTAGCCCAAGAACTGCGTCTCGCCTTGAACGCGCAGTTCGCGGTAAGCGTCCACTGCTTGCTCAGAGAATTTTTTCGCCTTCGCATCGGCTTTGGCGCGATCTTTTTGCTCGCGCATCAACCGATTGAACTCATCGCGGTCAACGCTTAGCCCAGCTTCGAAAGCCATTTCGAGCGTCAGATCGATCGGGAAACCGTAGGTGTCATGCAGTTTGAAAGCGTCGGCACCGGGAATGGTGTCCCGCTTTTTGGCCTTCATCTCGTTGGCGGCAAGATCGAAAATGGTGATTCCGGTGGCCAGCGTGCGGCGGAAGGCTTCTTCCTCGCCATAGGCCACCTGCGATACCCGCGGCCATTCGGTGAGGATTTCCGGGTAAGAAGCAGCCATCTTGTCTCGGGTTACCGGAAGCAACTGGGGCAAAACCGGATCATCGACGCCCAACAGCTTCATCGCGCGCATGCTGCGCCGCAGCAAGCGCCGCAAAACATAGCCACGCGCCTCATTGCCCGGGGAGACACCGTCAGTCATCAACATGAGGGCCGAACGCACATGGTCAGCCACCACGCGCATCCGCACATCGTCTTCAACTTTGGCGCCATAAGCCTTGCCGGAGATTTCACTTGCCTTTTGCAATACCGGGAAGACTTCGTCAATCTCGTACATGTTGTCGACGCCCTGAAGCAAGCACGCAACCCGCTCCAAGCCCATGCCGGTGTCGATGTTTTGACTCGGAAGCAGGCCCGAAACGTCAAAGTCGTCTTTGGCGCGGACTTCAGAGAGTTCTTCGGTTTGGAAAACCAGATTCCAAATCTCCAAATAACGGTCTTCGTCGGCTTCCGGGCCGCCGTCGGGGCCGAATTCCGGGCCGCGGTCGATGTATATCTCAGAGCACGGGCCGCCAGGCCCGGGAACCCCCATATGCCAGTAGTTGTCTTTTAGCCCCCGGCGCTGAATGCGATCTCCCGGGACGCCGACCCCCTTCCACAATTCGGCACCTTCGTCATCGTCGTAATAGACGGTGACCCAGACCTTCTCGGGGTCAAAACCATAGCCGCCGTCAGCTTGCGAATTTGTGACAAGCTCCCAGGCGTACTCGATGGCGCCAGCCTTGAAATAATCGCCAAAGGAGAAGTTCCCGTTCATCTGGAAAAACGTCCCGTGGCGGGTGGTTTTACCCACCTCTTCAATATCGAGCGTGCGCACGCATTTCTGCACGCTGACTGCCCGACGGTAGGGAGCGTCCTCGGCACCGGAGAAGTAGGGCTTAAACGGCACCATGCCCGCATTGACAAAAAGCAAGGTCGGGTCGTTATAGACCAAAGAGGCAGATGGGACGATCGTGTGATCCTTGGAGGCAAAATAGTCCAAGAAACGCTGACGCACGTCGGCGGTCTTCATAGCAGATCCTTTAGGTGAGCCGACTAGGCGGACGCCTAGTCGCAACCATCCAAGCCTACCAAGACCAGCCGGGCAGCGTTATATTACCCGTCGCCCATCGTCGCTAACAGCTCTTCTTCGCGTTCAGCCATATTTCCGCGAATGTCCGAGATAAAACCGGTGATCTCGTCCAGCAGGCCTCCCGCAATAGAACGCGAGCCGACCAAAGCCCCAAGAGTTTTCGGAGCCTTGGAAATCACCAATACGGTCAGGCCTATCCCGACACCGAACCAGAAAATGCGTTTGATCACTTCTTAGCCTTCTTCTTTGCCGCTGACGGCCTCTTGCCCGAAACTGTCTGCCGAACGCCGTAGGTAAACGCCGCCGTCTTGATCAGCGGCCCAGATATAGTGGCGCGGAAGATACTGCTCAGCGAGGCAATATTCTCGGTGACCTTGGCAGCATGGGAACTGACCTTTGCGACATCTTCGGTCACGATGCTCAGTTTGCCAATCTCGTCGTTGGTGGCCGCTACCGTGCCTTTGAGCTCCTGGAGAATCGGAACGGTGTTGTGCCCAACGTCGCGCACTGCCAACCGCACCTCTTCGAGCACTCTGCCCAGCTTTAGCAGGGGAACCGCGCAGAAGAACACAAAAGCCACTGCGGCCAACGCTGCTATCAGACCGGCAATCTCGCCTGCACCTATCATTTACTTACCTTTCACTGGTGGTTTTCTTAGCGTACCCTCAAGGTGCGGTGGTGCGAAGTAACTCTTGCAAAGTCGCCCAGCGTTCCAACACCAACGCCTCTTGCCCGTGATCGGTGGGGACGTAATACCGCACACCTTCAAGCTCGTCGGGCAAATACTGCTGGGCAGCCACCCCATGTGGGAAATCGTGAGCGTACTTATAGCCCACCCCGTGCCCGTATTTCTTGGCACTTTGGTAATGGGCATCGCGCAAATGCGCTGGGACCTGTCCGATTTTTCCGGCGCGCAGATCAGAAATCGCCGAGTCGACGGCTAACACAACCGCGTTCGATTTGGGGGCCATAGCAGCTGCGATGGTGGCGTGGGCCAAGGTGATCCGCCCTTCAGGCATACCGATAAGCTGGACGGCCTGGGCGGCAGCCACGCATAGCTGCAAAACCGTCGGCGAGGCCATACCGATGTCTTCGCTGGCCAGCACGATGAGTCGGCGGGCAATGAACCTCGCGTCCTCCCCCGCCTCAATCATGCGCGCCAGATAATGCAGGGCCGCTTGCACGTCGGAGCCGCGCACCGACTTGATGAAGGCGCTGATGACGTCATAGTGCTGATCGCCATCTCGGTCATAGCGTACTGCGGCCTTATCTACCGAGGCCTGCAAGATTTCTACGGTGATCGTCTTGGAAGCCACGGCTGACGCACCGGCAGCCGCCTCTTCCAGGTAAGTCAGCGAACGTCGGGCGTCTCCGCCGGACAACCGGATGAGCATGGTTTTCGCCTGTGGGGCAAGTTCGATTCTCCCGGCTAGACCGCGTTCGTCGCCCAATGCCCGATCGACGACCTTTTCGATGTGGGAGTCTTGTAGGGAGTTCAGCGTGAGCAACACCGAACGGGAGAGCAGCGGCGAGATGACCGAGAATGACGGGTTTTCAGTGGTGGCGGCGATTAGCGTCACCAAGCGGTTTTCCACTGCAGGCAGCAGAACATCTTGTTGGGCCTTTGAAAAGCGGTGCACCTCGTCAATGAAAAGCACGGTTTGCCTGCCGCGGGCCAACTCGTCTTTGGCGGTCTTGAGTTCATTGCGGACTTCTTTCACACCGGCGGTAACAGCTGAGAGCTCAACGAAACGCCGCTGGGAAGCCTGCGCCACTATGGCGGCAATCGTCGTTTTGCCCACCCCGGGAGGCCCCCAAAGAAAGACCGACATGGGAGCGGTTGTTTCCGCCAACCTGCGTAAAACCGACCCGGGCACCAAGAGGTGGTCTTGCCCCACCAATTCGTCTAGGGATCTGGGGCGCATCCGCACCGCCAAGGGCTGATCCGGGAGATCGGCAAAGCTTAGGGAACCCACACCGGCGTCGGCGGTAGCCAAAACGTTGCCAAAGAGGTCTTCGCTCATTTGACTCCTCGCTATCACAAAAGCAGATACCGTCTAAGGATGTCAGGTCAATGCCCGCTCCGGGCTAAAGACTACATGCCCAAGTAAGCGTCGATGACGCGGGCATCCTTTCCCAGTTCGGCAGCCGGCCCGGAGAGCGACACAGTTCCCGACTCTAGGACGTAGGCGCGGTCGGCGATCTTTAGCGCCGCCTTGGCGTTTTGCTCTACCAAGAGCACGGTGGTGCCCATTTGGTTGACCTGGTAGATGATGTCCATGACCTGCTTGACCATCAGCGGTGCCAGACCCATCGACGGCTCGTCTAGGAGCAACAATTTGGGCTCGGAGACCAACGAGCGACCGATCGCCAGCATCTGTTGTTCGCCTCCCGATAATGTGCCGCCTTCCTGGGTGTGGCGTTCCTTCAGGCGTGGCATTAGGTCGTAGACGCGGGCAATGCGCTCGAGGATTACCTTGTGCTCTTTGACGCGATAGCCGCCCAAGAGCAGGTTTTCCTCCACAGTCATGGTGGAAAAGATGCGACGACCTTCCGGGGTGTGAACCACCCCGCGAGCCACTAGGTCGTGGGGGGCGATCTTGGTCAGATCGACGCCTTCGAAGAGAACCGAGCCGGCAGAAGGCCTGACCAAACCCGAAACCATATTCATGGTGGTGGACTTGCCAGCGCCATTATTGCCCAACAGCGCCACAATTTCACCCTGTTCGACGGTGAAGCTTAGCTTATGCAGCGCCTGTACCTTGCCATAGAAGACATCGGCATCAGTGACCTCAAGCAATCTCATAGCCATCCTCCTTTGCAGATACAACCTTTTCGACAACAACCTCTTGCTTGACCTCGTCTAAGGCGGTCTCTTCGACTATCTCGGCCCCGGCTTCATCAGCCGCACCCAAATATGCCTCAATCACCAACGGGTCGTTGCGGATTTCCTCAGGAGTGCCATCTGCGATCTCTTTGCCGTAGTTGAGCACGATAATGCGTTCCGCGATATCCATGATCAAACCCATGTCATGTTCGATCAGCACGATCGAGACGCCCAAAGCTTGGATTCTGCGAATCAGGTCGATGAGCTCGCGCTTTTCGGAGTGGTTCAAGCCCGCTGCCGGTTCGTCTAGGAGCAGTACCGTCGGTGAGGTGTTTAGCGC
>JAITSW010000127.1 GCA_031287505.1 Propionibacteriaceae bacterium | reverse complement strand
TTTTTGCGTGGGGATAGCTTCATCAAACTCGCAACTCGTAAGTTTTCGGCTGTCAACAGTCGGGTCGGTGTGGCTCCGTTTGAAAAGACATGAGCCACGGGGAAGACCGATCCCGCTGTTTGACAGAAAGGGTGCGTATCCGGGAGGACCGAAAACTATGTTGCATTCAAATAAGACTGCGCGTTTGGGCAGAAACATCGTCGCATGGACAGTCACGACTGCCATGACGTTTTCAATGGCGGGAGTTATCCTCGCGACAACCTCAGACGCGGCGAACGCAACCTACGCGGCAACTGGTGAACTCAACATTCGTTCCGGGCCATCGACCTCTACGAAGATCCTCTACACGTTGAAGAAGAACGACGTGGTCATCGCTACCGGCAAAGCTGCCGGCGGTTGGTTGCCGATCAAGTTCAACGATGGCAAGGCATATGTAACTGCGAAGTACGCAAAAGCCAAGAAAACCACAGCGCCGGCTATCACTTCCGTTAAGGGCAAGAAGACAACCACCGTCAATGTGAATCTCCGCGACGGCGCGTCATTGAAGTCCGGAATCGTCAAAGTGGTCAAAAAAGGGACGGAAGTCGCTGTCACCGGACGTTCTTCTGGCGAGTTCTCCGAAGTGAGCGTGGATAACAAGACACGTTGGCTTTACACGGCTTATCTGGGCAAAGCCGTCAACGTGACACCTGAGGTGATTGGCAATGCCACTACGACTGCGGAACTGGCTTTACGCGCCGACGCGCTGACGTCGTCAACGGCGTTGGCGACTGTTCCAGAGAATGCGGCGATTTCGGTAGTTGGCGTACACAAGGCGCAATACTCGCAGGTGGTTTTCAACAAGCAGACCGGTTGGATTCTCACGGGTTATTTCAAGTCGACCACTGGGGGTCTGAATTACCCGGTGGCTAAGTCGAAGAAGTATGTAAATGCAGTCGATGTGAATATGCGCGCCGCGGCTGATGTGGAATCCCAGAAGATCACCACCGTTTCTTCTCCCACTCAATTGGCGGCTACCGGCACCGAAAAGAACAAGTACACCCAGATCATTTATGCCGGGATGCTGCGTTGGGTATCCTCACAGTATTTGAGCGACAAAGAACCGTCTCCTTCCGCAAATCTGGGTACAGCCAGCCTGAATAAATTGGAACGCTACGGCAAAGCCGCAGTGATTGAGATTCGCGAGGCCTTCCCGCAGATCAAAACCATCGGCGGCTGGCGCTCCTCGTCCTCCTATTCTTCTGATCATCCCAACGGGCGTGCGATCGACATCATGATCCCGGATTACAAGAAAAACAAGGCACTGGGCGACAAGATGGCTACCTGGGTGATCAACAACGGCAAGCGCCTACATGTGAACGACCTCATTTGGTATCAACGCAACTGGCGAATCACCCGCGGAGCTTGGGTCAAGATGGCCAATCGCGGTTCAGACAATCAGAACCACAAGAATCACGTTCACGTTTCTTTCAACAAGTCTTAGGGGGATCTAAGCGGGTGGCCGGGCAAATGCCCGGCCACTTCCGCTCTAGGAGCGCACCGTTTAGGCAACGAGCCCCGACTCAGGTATAGTTTTCCTGCCTGTCCCCATCGTCTAGAGGCCTAGGACACCGCCCTTTCACGGCGGCAGCACGGGTTCGAATCCCGTTGGGGATGCTCGTGAAGACATGAACTCGCAACGGGACTCAGATGCGAGAGGTGTTATATCCAATTCTGCTTGCTTCGAGCTCTTCCCAGGGTTCCCTGGGGGTTATCTCACAGTCGCTGGGTGATGACCCTGAGGGGCGTCACTGATCGTTCACCCAAGGCTCTCCTTTTGGGTCAATTCGCCTATCCCGTTGTGTAAGTATTTACCCGAAACGACGATGAGCATCATCAAACCCGGAGTCAACCTGAGCCGGGGCAAAGCTATCAACGACCAGAGATAGCAAGGCGGGAGAGGCGAGCCGCGCAGATAGAGACGACAGGTTGACACAGCAAACGACCAAACGATTGGAAACACCATGTCACAGCAGTATCCGTCCCAGCAATACCCGCAATACTCGAGTAATCCGCAAGGATTTCCACCGCCCACATCTGATTACGCCTCCACTTTAGACGGTGTCCTCAAGTGGTCGATGATTCTTGCCTGGGTGGTTGCCGCTGTGCAGGCGTTGACGGCAATAGTCCAGCCGGTCTTCGGGCTTATCGAACTCGTTACCGATGGTTTTGTGATGGGCGTCATTAGCACTGGAGTTGGCATTGCCCTAGCGGTCGTCAACATCTTTCTTTACGCGAAAGTCGCCGTCCAGATCAAAGGTCGCGACATGAAGGTGATCGATACGCTGCTGATTGCCATCGCGGTGCAAGCTGCCACACCGGCAATTGGCAACATCTTTGGTTTGCTCGGTGGGCACTTCCGCCTCACTGGCATCATCTCCTCGCTTATCTCTGGGACGCTTGCCTTTGCCGTCGGGTGTGTGCTCGTGCTGCTTTATGTTGGACGTTCCGCCCGGGTGCGGGCATGGTTCCAGATCCCACAGGGTCACATGCCTATCGAGCAGTCAAAGTGGTACGACTTACTGGTGAAGCTTCCCTTCGTAATCACCAGCGATCCGAGGAGTTCTAGCACTGGCGATTTCAAAGGGTTCAAAGACACTTTCGTTAGCACTGTGCAGAACTCGCAAGCTCGAACACAGGCTCCGCCCCAGGCGGCTCCGTTTATTCCCCAGGCGGCTCCGTTTGCCCCGCAAGCTCCAAACCCGCGAACGGCGGGTGAACAGCCGCGGCAAGGCGGGTGGCCTCAAGCGTAAGCAATCCCCCTCGGCTACGTGGCAAGCTCTATTTGGTCGGAGCTTGCCACGTAGCCCGTTTAACCGCTTGTAAGCCTTTTTGTGATGAAATACGACTCTAAGATGCAACTCTTGTCGCTTCTAAGGTATAGTTTTCTTTCGCTGCTCAAGCTTGCTTGAGGAGGCTCCAAGGCCCCGTAGCGCAGTTGGTTAGCGC
>JAITSW010000116.1 GCA_031287505.1 Propionibacteriaceae bacterium | reverse complement strand
GCTTTGAGAACTCTGCTCATAAACACTCCTGCTATAACTCCCTATATCAACGCCCGCCGGGTATCAACTCGGCGCACGAGTGTTAAGTATGTACCTATTCTTCCTTGCCACCGCGGCGTTGGATGTCTACTAAGACGGCAATAATGAGCACGGTTCCGAGCAGGACTTTCTGCCACTGGTCCTGCACCCCCATCACCGTCAAGCCGTTGAATATCGTCTGAATGGTGATGGCGCCGATCACCGCGCCAAAGATTGAGGCGCGTCCGCCGCGCAAGGAAGTGCCGCCGATCACTGCCGCGGCAATCGCATACATCTCATAGCCTTGGCCCAACGTGGGCTGCGCAGCCGAAAGCCTGGAAGACATCAAGATGCCCGAGATTCCGGTGAAGATCCCGCAGATTACGTAGGCCAACACCTCCCAGCGCACTATGTTGACGCCAGATATCCGGGTGGCCTCCTTGTTGGAGCCGATGGCCAGCGCATAGCGTCCGACGGCAGTTTTATTCATTACCACCCCGGCTATCAAAGCCAAGACGATTAAGATGAGGACGGCGTTGTACACCCCGGGGATTAGCTGCCCCATGGCTATGGAGTCGTAACCCGCGACGCTTCGCAAAGACACCGTCCGCCCCCCGGCGATGACGAGGGCCGCCCCCCAACACACCATCATCATGGCCAACGTGGCAATCATGGGCTGCATCTTGAACCTGGCGATCAGCACGCCGTTGCCCAAACCGATGAGAGCCCCTGCGGCGACACCTCCGACGATGCCGACCCAGATCGGCAACCCAAAACCGGTCTGCGCGATCAACACCCCCGCAAACACCGAGGTGGCGGCCATTCCCAAGCCGGGAGTCAGATCAATACCGCCGGTGGCAATGACGAACGAAAGCCCCAACGCCTGCACGCCGGTGACGACGGAAGCCAGCAACAGCGAAGAAATATTGCCCCACCCGATGAACGTCGGCCTCATCAAAGAGAAGAACACCACGAGCAACACCAACGTCAGCAACACCAAACCCTGTTGCATGAACGACCTATAACGCCGCGGCAACCAGTTGCCAAACGGCAGCGGCGCATCCGCGCTGCGATCCTCAACGCCCATGAGCCTCACCCTTGCTCGGAATCAGATCGTGGAACTGGGTTGCCAACTCCATTATCTTCTCGGGCGTGGCCTGCAAACTGCCCAGGGTGCCCGTCACCCGGCCGTCGCACATCACCACGGTCCGGTCGGCCAACTGCAGCACCTCGTCTAGCTCGGAGGAAATCAAGATTATAGATTTCCCGGCTGCGACGAGATCGCGCATAAGCTCATAGATTTCTTGTTTAGCCCCCACGTCTATGCCCCGGGTCGGCTCGTCGAAAATCAAAATGTCGCAGTTGCGTTCCAACCATTTGGCCAAGACGACCTTTTGCTGATTACCGCCAGAGAGGAAGCGGACAGGCTGTTTGAGAGACGGGGTCTTGATATCCAGCACCTCTAGATACCTGGCCGAAACGGCGTTCGCCTTTGAATCCCAAATTATCCCCCGGAAACTGAAACGGGCCAACGACGGCAGAACGATGTTGTCCTTGACCGATTGCCGCAGGATCAGCCCAAAACGCTTGCGATCCTCCGAAAGGTACCCGATACCCAGTCGCACGGCATCGGCTGGGCTGCTAATACGCACCTGCTCGCCTTTGAGGCGGATAACCCCTTCGGTTTTGGGGTCTGCCCCCACCAAGGCTCGGACGGTTTCCGTCCGCCCGGCTCCCATCAAACCCGCAAAGCCGAGTATTTCGCCGCGTTTCAACGAAAAACTCACATCCTTGACCAACGCCCCAGCTGAGAGGTGTTCGACATCCAAGACGGAGGCGCCCACCAGCCCCGGGACGGGTAGGCGTTTGACGCTGCGCACCTCGCGTCCGACCATAAGCTGGATCACCTTCGGAATAGGCAACCGCGCCGCCGGCTCGCTGGCGACAACTTGCCCGTCCCGAAGCACCGTGATGTGCGTGGCGATCTCCTTGATTTCTTCCATCCGATGCGAGATATACACCACACCCGTTTGCCTAGACGCAAAGTCGCGGATGATGCGGAAAAGCGTCTCGACCTCGTTTCCGCCCAACGCTGCCGTGGGCTCGTCCATGATGAGGATTTGCGCGTCGAAAGCAAGCGCCTTGGCGATTTCGACAAGCTGTTGCCGCGCAACTGAAAGCTTGGAGACCGGGGTGGTGGGATCAATCTCCACTGAGAGCCTCTCCAGAAGCTCGCGGGCTTGGCGGTTGAGCGCGCCGTCGTCGATGAGAAACCCGCCTGGGAGCTTGGGCTCGCGTCCGATAAAGATGTTCTGCGCCACGGTGAGGTGGTTCATCAAAAAGAACTCTTGGTGGATAACGCTGATGCCTTGCTCTCTAGCCTCCGCCGGAGTGGAAATGGCGACCGCTTGCCCGCGGGCCAGCAGCTCGCCCCCGTCCGGTTTATCCAGACCCGCAAAAATCTTCATCAGAGTCGATTTCCCGGCGCCGTTTTCACCCACCAGCGCGTGGATCTGCCCGGGTTGCAAAGAAAAGTCCACATTATTCAGAGCCTGCACCCCGGGGAAGGACTTCGACACCGAGCGAGCTTCAAGCAAAGGCACGCCGGTCATGCCAACCGTTCCCCAAACAGCCGAGAACGCAGAGTTTGCAACCAGCGGGCGTCAGGGGCATTTGCCAGAATCCCGGCGTCTGGGTCTTCTAGCAGGCCAGCGGCGTTGGGAATCAGGGCTATGTCGCGCTTCGGCCGGCAGATATCGGCTATCACCCGGCCGCAGAGCCAGAGTTGGACGGCGATGCGCAACACCACGGCGTAGGCGTAAATCGAATCGGGGACTTCCCAGCCTTCGTTGGTGACCAGCGCCAAATGCCTCCAGATGGCAAAGAAGTAGCAGCTCTCCGCCACCGAGAAGATTGCCCAATCTAGCCAGCGGGGACGGGCCAACACCAGCAAAGGCAGCAGCCAGAGCATGTACTGCGGCGAATAGACCTTGTTGACGATCACAAACCAAGTGACCAATAGGAAGGCGCCTTGCACCCACCTAGGCCGTCGAGGCGCAAAGAACAACAGCGCGCAGATTAGGCCGGTGCCGATCACCAGCAAGACAGCTTCGATCAGGGACAGGTTGACTATGGGAATCCCGGATCGGCTCAGCACGTACCAAATCGAACCCAAATCCGGGCCACGATCGACGTTGAACGTCCAAAACTCCAGCCAGCCAGCCGGGTTGAGCAGGTAAACCGGCAAGTTGACTGCCAGCCAGGAGGCCGCAGTCGCGGCGCAGGTGGTGAAATACGCCCGCCACTTGCCAGCCCGCAGGCACAGGACGGCCAATGGGATGAGCAACAGCGCCGGATAGAGTTTGGCCGCGATTCCCAGCCCGACGCACACCCCAGCCCAGGCAGGATGCTTTTTCGACCAAGCCAGGAACGCCAGCGAGGTGAACATCAGCACCAAGGCATCCCAGTTGATCAAACCCCCCAGGAAAAGTGCGGGCGAGATGGCAATCATGACCGCCCCAATCGGCCGGGCCAGCTTCAAATGCGCCCAGAGCAGCACCAAGAAGCAGACCAACAGCAAGCCGGCCGTTACCCAAAAGAATGCGGTGGCGGCTGCCATCACGTCGGCCGTTTCCAGCCCGGGCGCGGTTTTGAAACCAAAAAGCAAGATGATGCGGCGGGCCAGCTCGATAATCGCCCCGGTGAGCACCGGATACTCCAAAGAAGAATCTATGAACGGAATCTGCCCGTCTTGAATCCCGCGGTTGAAATACAGCGCCCAAATATCCGAATAGCAGTTCTTGCCCACCCAACCGCCAGCCAGGCAGACAGTTTGGCGAATACACAGAATCGAATAGCCGACGACGAAGGCCGCCAGCGTCACAAGCGCCAGCCGTTTGGGTGCCAGCCAAGGCTCTAAACCAGCCGCGCGGGCAAATGGCCGTATTTGGCTATCGGTGTTTGCTCTGCTCACACTCATCCCATCTGATCGAATAGCCACAATACCGAAAAATACTGGGTTTGCCGCACAGGGACGGAGTTACGGCACCGGCGCGACCGGCTCGACCGGCTCGGACGCTGCTTTGGCCGTGTCGTCCCGGCGTTGGCGGCTGGTGGGCATTCGCCTGCGACAGGGTTACGGCACCGGCTCGGGTGCTGCTTTGGCCGAAGTTGGATCTGAAGTTGGAAGTGGGGATGCTGGCAAAGAAGACTCCGGAGTCGTAGATGGCGAAGCTTCTGCGGTGGGGGACTCAGGCACCGGCTGGGTG
>JAITSW010000059.1 GCA_031287505.1 Propionibacteriaceae bacterium | reverse complement strand
CCGGAACGGTTCCCTCCACGACTCCACGGCACCTTCCTCAGGATCATTTCTCATATGGACGACCTCAGACGCCTCGTAAGTGATGGTCCCAAACGAGCAGCGCTTGCGCCCAATTGTGTCCTGACTTAGGGCTTTTTAGTCCCACATGTTGTTTTGTTGGATCGCGGTGAGTGCTTCTTTTGCTTTGTTGGTGAGATCATTGTCGGCTTGGATGGTGAGTCCGTCGCCGAGGTCTATTTTGATGTGTCGGATGGGTTTGAGTTCGTGGATGAATGCGAGGATGCTCATTCCGGTCAACTGTTCAATCCGTTTAGCGACAGCGAGCCCGGCTAACACGATGGTCAGATGTGCATGTATCCGTTCGGCACGGTGATGGAAGGCGGGGCGGGCTTTCAGATCAGATTTGGCCATTCTGAAGGTGTGTTCAACATGCCATAGTTGGTGATACCAGCCGATGATCTGATCGGCGGACGCGTTTACCAGGTTTGTTTTGTAGGAGCGGATACCTGCCCTGTCGCGTGCTGAAGCAACCAGTTCTTCGTTGAGCCGCCACTGGCCGGTTCCATCATCGGTGACGAACCGGCTACGTTTGACTGGCTGTTCACCGGTAGCCATCTTGCGGGCTTTCTCAACGGATTTGTCTATGCCGCGGAGTTCACGTACAGCTCGTTTGTGTCGGTATTGGAACCATTGAACCCAATGGTGGGGATTCTTTTTCGTACCGTGATCTTCGATACGGAAAATCTGCTGATCGGCGATAGCCTCACCGGGATGCTCAATCTGCCACAACTGCACGATTCCGGGCGGTTCGGCACCGATACGCCCGCCAACAATGAAATCGTAGCCAGCGGTCTCTAAAGCGGCCAGGTTAGCTTCTGAGAGCATCCCGGCGTCAGCTATCACAGTGACCCTGGTTTGCGGGTTGACGGCTCGGAACTCGTCCAACACCGGGATGATCGTTTTGGTTTCTGCTTTATTGCCTTCAAACTCGCGGATCAGCAACGGGAACCCGTCCGAGCCGGTAAGCAGCCCCAACACAATCTGTGGTTCTAACCGGCGCTGTTTAGAGAACCCGCTCTTACGCAACTCGTCAGGCACATCAGTTTCCCAGTGAAGCGTGGTCACGTCATATAAACAAAACGACATTGACCCCACCCGGGCCACCTGAGCTAACGCCTGTTCAATCCCGGCCCGGTAGCCGCGTTCCCAACACCGCCATACACAATCAGTTATCGCATCATACGAAGGTGCCGCCACCCCTAACTCTGATAACACCCGTATCGTTTGGCGTTTACTGGTCGGCTCGACCACCCTAGCCAAAGCTAACAGCGGGAACACTTTCTCCCTAGCAGGTAACACCTCGGCAAAACCGAGCTGTACCCACACCATGTTCAACGCATCCCACAACAGCTTCGACGTTGAACAAACAATCCGGAACCCTGCCCGGCTGGGCTGAGCCAAACCCAAATCGAACTGATCCTGCCCCACATGAAGCCGACGCTCAGCTTCTTGCCATAACCCAGCAAGCCGAACCTGGTCATGAGCCGAACCAACATGCTCAATCTCATCACTGTGGCCACGTTTCCTAGACCAGACAATCTGTACCGCAGTCCCACCTGACCCGGTAGGTACCCTACGCACATAAGGCTTCACAACCTACAGACTACGAGACCACCAGATTAGTCCCACAATTCCAACTAAAACCCCTAGCCAGAACCACATTCCAACCCAAAAACACGAAAAAAGCCCTAAGTCAGGTCAAAGAAGTGAAACTGCGCAAGATCCTCGAAAGGTGAGATTCCCTGTCTTATCTACAGGACGAATATCTCGCATTGGCCCCCGCGAGAGCGGCGTTCGTGGAAAGATAGCTCCCATGAGTCAGCGAAAAATTGGCGTAACCGAGCTCGTCCTACGCGATGGACACCAGAGCCTCCTTGCTACCCGCATGGCCCTCGAAGACATGGTCGAGGCCTGCGAAGACATAGACAAGGCAGGTTATTGGAGTGTCGAGTGTTGGGGTGGAGCCACTTACGATTCTTGTATCCGATTCCTCAATGAGGATCCCTGGGTTCGTCTCCGGACGTTCCGCGAGCTAATGCCCAACACCCAGCTGCAGATGCTGCTGCGTGGCCAAAACCTATTGGGCTACCGCCACTATGAAGACGAAGTGGTTGACCGCTTCGTCCAGAAATCTGCCGAAAATGGCATGGACGTCTTCCGCGTCTTCGACGCGTTGAATGATCCGCGCAACCTTGAGCGGGCAATGAAGTCCGTCGTCGCGACAGGCAAGCACGCACAAGGCACGATCTGCTACACCATCTCTCCAGTGCACACCGTCGAAGGCTACGTAAAGCTCGCCGGCCGTTTGCTGGACATGGGCGCGCAGTCGATTGCCTTCAAAGACATGGCCGCTTTGCTGCAGCCGCAACCGGCGTACGACATCATTCGCGGCATCAAAGAGACTTATGGCGAAGACACCCAGATCAACGTCCACTGCCACTCCACCACCGGCGTGACATTGGTGACGCTGCAGAAGGCTATTGAGGCCGGCGCAGACGTCGTCGACACTTCGATCTCCTCGCTTTCGCTCGGCCCAGGCCACAATCCCACCGAGTCGTTCGTGGCAATGCTCGAAGGCACCGCGTTCACCACTGATCTCGATCAAGATCGTTTGATCGGTATTCGCGACCACTTCGCCAAAATTCGTCCAAAGTATAAGGAATTCGAATCAGCCACCTTGGTTGACACCGATATCTTCGCCTCCCAGATCCCCGGCGGCATGCTCTCCAACATGGAAAGCCAGCTTAAGGCTCAAGGCGCGGGCGACCGCACCAAAGAGGTTATGGATATGGTTCCGATTGTCAAGGCCGACGCCGGCCATCCGCCGCTCGTTACCCCGTCCTCGCAAATTGTCGGCACCCAGGCGGTGTTCAACGTGCTCATGGGCCCCTACAAGCGCATGACGGCAGAGTTTACCGACTTGATGCTGGGTTATTACGGCGAGTCTTTGGGCGAGCGCAACCCTGACGTGATCAAGATCGCCGAAGAGCAGTCGAACAAGCCGGTCATCACCGATCGTCCCGCCAACCACCTGCCTCCGGAATGGGATCAGCTGGTGGCCGAGACCGCCAAGTTGGAAGGCAATGACGGCACTGAAGAGGACGTCCTGACCTACGCGATGTTCCCGAACGTGGCTCCGGCCTTCTTCGCCACCCGCGATGAGGGCCCGAAGAGTGTTGCCAAGACCGAAGCTCAGCTCAAGGCTGAAGCCGAAGGCCAAGCCGGTGCCTCCACCGGGCCGATCAGCTACAAGGTTTCTCTTGGCGGACGCGAACACTCCGTCAAGGTTGAGCCGGCGTAAGCGATAAGGGCATAGCAGATATGGCAAGCAAACCGGTAACAATGGGCACCCGCATCGAAGAGCTGCACGAGGCGCAAGCTAAGAACCGCGCAGGCGGTGGCGACAAGCGCATTGAAAAGCAGCATTCTCAGGGCAAGCTGACGGCGCGCGAGCGTGTCAACACCCTGCTTGACGAGGGTAGCTTCAACGAAGTTGGCCTCTTCCGCAAAAACCGCACCACCGTATTCGGCATGGATAAAGCCGATATGCCTGCTGAGGGCGTCGTAACGGGCACCGGCACCATTGCCGGCCGTCCGGTACACATCGCCAGCCAGGACTTCACGGTTGTCGGCGGCAGCGCGGGCGAGAACCACAATAAGAAAGTCGTGGAGATGATGAATGGGGCGCTGGCTAACGGCACCCCCTTCATCTTCTTCAACGATTCCGGCGG
>JAITSW010000249.1 GCA_031287505.1 Propionibacteriaceae bacterium | reverse complement strand
GTGGAGCTCACTGCCGCCTCTGCAAATGTGCCGCGGTCGGATTCTTTGGCCACCTTGGAGCGCAGCCAATCGGCGGCGCAGTCCATTCGGTATTCAAGTTTGAGAACCGAGCCGAGTAAAGCGCCCACCAGCAGCGCCCCAAGCACTATGAGAAGCCGAGCGCTACTACCCACTTCGGCGCTGAAGGCTTCGCTGAGACCATTGGCAACTGCTAAACCGCCCAAGACAAAGGTGAAAAGCCCAAGTGTCTGCGTGATCAGCACCCGGGTGTCTTCGCGAAATCTGTGGCCTAAAAGCAAGCCCAGCAATGACCCAATTGCCACTGCGCATACGTTGACTACCGTCCCGATTCCGACAAACACGTGGATAAGTGTCTCATCAACGCAGTTAGCTGCGGAAACTAAGTCTTGCCTTGGACAACTGAGGCAAGGAGGTGAAGTAAACTTGGCTCTTGTGCTGCAGACCATTGACTTTCGCGATATCGACGCTGGCTATCGGGCACTAATGCCCAGGGGAGAGCTCGATGTTGAAGAAGCTGTCCAGCTGGTACGCCCGCTGGCTGCCGGCATCCGCGAGCGCGGGGTTGCGGCTCTGGCAGAGTATTCCAAGCGTTTCGATGGGGTAGTTCCGAGTAATTTCCGGGTCGCCGCCGCCGATCTGCAACGCAGCCTTGACCAGCTTGACCCGCAGCTCAAACAGGCTTTTGAGGTGGCTATTGGGCGACGTCGCCAGGTGGCCTTGGCTGAAGGGTGGGCGCCAGAACAGCATGTTGCGCCAGATGCCGGGGCCCGGGTTTCGGTGCGGACGGTCCCGGTGCGGCGAGTCGGGCTCTATGCGCCGGGCGGGCTCGCCCCGTTGGCCTCCAGTGTTTTGATGAACGTTATCCCCGCACAGGTGGCGCGGGTGAGCTCTATTGCCGTTGCCTCGCCGCCCCAAAAGGAATTTGGCGGGCTGCCGCACCCGACGGTGCTGGCTATGTGCGCGCTCCTTGGCGTAGACGAGGTTTATGCCGTTGGGGGAGCGCAAGCCATTGCGATGTTCGCCTACGGTGTCCCCGGTCTTTGCGAAGCCGTCGATCTGGTGACCGGCCCGGGAAACATCTTCGTTGTGGCGGCAAAACGTTTGCTGCGCGGGGTTGTCGGCATCGATTCTGAGGCCGGGCCCACCGAGATAGCCATCTTGGCTGACGCGGATGCCAACCCGGCCTATGTGGCAGCTGATCTGATCTCGCAGGCCGAGCACGACCCGATGGCGGCATCGGTCCTGGTGACTGATAGTTCGGAGTTGATCACCGCTGTCAACGCGCAGATAGGGCAACAGGTGGCGGCGACCAAACATATCGAAAGAGTCACCACCGCCTTGACTGGTCCGCAATCGGCGGCAATCTTGGTGCGGGATCTGGAGCAGGGACTGCAAGTGGTGGACGCCTACGCTGCCGAGCACCTAGAAATCCAGACGGCCAATGCCGCGCAGATCGCCGCGTCGGTTCAAAACGCCGGGGCAATTTTCGTCGGCCCGTATTCGCCGGTACCGCTGGGGGATTACACTGCGGGCAGCACTCACGTCCTGCCCACCTCCGGCACCGCCGCCTTTGCGTCCGGGCTCACCGTGCGGAGTTTTATGCGGACGATACACGTCGTCGATTACTCCAAAGAAGCCCTGTTGCGGGTTGCCGACGTGGTCGAGCGATTTGGAGTGGCCGAAGACCTGCCGGCACACGCTTTCGCGGCAACGGTGAGGAGGGGCGAATGAGTTCGGGATTAACGCTTTCCGATTTGCCCTTGCGCCCAGAGCTGGTAGGGCAAAAGCCTTATGGCGCGCCACAGTTGGACGTGCCAGTGTGCCTAAACACAAACGAGAATCCGTTTCCCCCCTCCGATGCGGTCATTGCCGATATGGCTGCGGCTATTTCACGCGCCGCGAAGAGCGTCAACCGCTACCCAGACCGGGAAGCGTTAGATTTGCGGACTTCCCTGGCAGGGTATCTGGGTTTTGGCCTGGATGCCGCGAATGTGTGGGCGGCTAACGGCTCCAATGAGGTGATGGCGCATGTGCTTGGCGCATTTGCCGGGCCGGGGCGCAAGGTGCTCTCTTTCACCCCGACCTATTCGATGTACCCCGAGTATGCGCGTAATACCCACAGCGAATATGTGACGGTGCCCAGGGCGGCAGATTTCACCGTCGACCTGGACGGGGCATTGGCCGCGATAGCCCGGCACCAACCTGCGGTGGTGGTAATTGACAGCCCCAACAATCCAACGGGAACGTCGACGCCGCTAGCGGCCATCCGCGCCATCGCGTCTGCGGCCCAGGCCATAGTGGTGGCGGATGAGGCCTATCACGAGTTCTCCGCGCACCCGGAAAACACAGCGCTCAACCTGCTTGGCGATTACCCGAATGTGGTGGTTTTGCGCACGATGAGTAAGGCATTTGCGCTAGCCGGAGGCCGGGTGGGCTACCTTGCCGCAGCTGAAGCCATAGTTGACGCTTGCCGTATTATCCGTTTGCCATATCACCTCTCCACCCAGTCGCAGGTATTGGCCAATGTTGCCTTGGCGCATACCGGCGAGATGCTGGCCCAAGTGGCGCTTTTACGCACCGTTCGCGACGAAATGCTCCGCAGGCTCCCTAAACTCGGGGTCGAGGTGATTCCCTCTGACGCCAATTTTGTTTTGGTTGTGAAGTTCGGCGACGGGCATGCTGTGTGGGAGCGGCTTTTGGCCTAAGGTGTATTAGTGCGCGACGTCGGCCCTGGCGGCTGGCTGCGGGTATCGGCGGGCACCCCGGTGGAGACTGAGGTCTTCTTCTTGGCGCTCGAAGAAGTATTGGAGGAGATCAAATGAGTGGCGCGCGTATAGCCCAGCTCAGCCGGGTTACCGGCGAGTCGAATGTCAATGTCTGGCTCAATCTAGACGGCACGGGGCAATCCACTATTTCGACTGGCGTGGGTTTTTACGACCACATGCTGACGGCGCTGGCCAAACACTCTTTGATCGATCTCAAGGTTGAGACTGCCGGCGACCTGCACATTGACGCCCACCACAGCATTGAAGACACTGCCATCGTGTTGGGGCAAGCTCTCAAAGAGGCTCTCGGAGATAAGGCGGGTATCCGGCGCTTTGCCGATGCCGCCGTTCCGTTGGATGAGGCTTTAGCGCAGGCGGTTGTCGATTTGGCCGGACGTCCGTACGCGGTGATTTCCGGAGAGCCCCAAGGGCAGCAATATGCCCAAATCGGCGGTTCCGGAGTGCCTTATAACGGCTCTATGACCCAGCACGTCTTTGAGGCGTTCGCCTTGAATGCCGGGATTTGCCTACATGTGCGGCTGCTTGCCGGACGCGATCCCCACCACATTGTCGAAGCCCAGTTCAAGGCGGTGGCGGTGGCCCTGCGTGACGCTCTCGCTCCGGTGCCGCGTATTGCGGGCATTATCCCCTCCACCAAAGGCGCTTTGTGAAACACGTGGCCGTCCTCGACTACGGTTCTGGCAATGTGCATTCCGCCACCCGGGCGGTGGCTGCCGCCGGGGCGACGGTGGCGCTTAGCGCGGATGCTGATATCTGCCTAGCCGCAGATGGCCTGGTTGTCCCCGGCGTCGGCGCGTTTTCAGCCTGTATGGCTAGCCTCTTGGCCGTTGGCGGAGATGGGGTAATTGCGGCTCGGCTTGCTGAAGAGAAGCCTGTCCTGGGTATCTGCGTTGGCCATCAGGTGCTCTTTGAAGCCGGGGTGGAACACGGTGTCAGCGCTACCGGCTTGGGCTTGTTGCCCGGCACCGTGGAACGCTTGCAAGCGGACGTCTTGCCGCACATGGGATGGAATACCGTTGAGCCGGCCGCAGATTCCAAGCTCTTTGAGGGCGCGGCAAGGGAGCGGTTTTACTTCGTCCACTCCTATGCCGTGCGCACTGGGTTAGGTGGGGACGCCAAAGTCACCTGGACTGATTACGGGGGCGGGCGTTTTGTCTCAGCCGTCGAGTATGGTGCTCTTTGGAGCACTCAGTTCCATCCCGAAAAATCCGGCGCTGCCGGCGCCCAGCTGTTGCGCAACTGGGTGGCAACACTGTAGGCGGGCGTTATGGGCAGACTAGAGCTTTTACCGGCGGTTGATATGCAAGGCGGGCAAGCCGTGCAGCTTGTCCAAGGTGTGGCAGGCTCGCAGAAGGTATTCGGGGAGCCGCTGGCAGCCGCTAGGCGTTGGCAGGCTGCGGGCGCAAAATGGCTGCATCTGGTAGATCTCGATCAAGCTTTTGGACGGGGCTCAAATGCGCTGATCGCTGCGGAAATCGTTGCCGAGTTGGATATCAATGTGGAACTCACAGGCGGTATTCGCGACGACGCGAGCCTGGAGCGGGCCTTTGCCACCGGCTGCAAGCGTGTGAATATCGGTACCGCCGCTGTTGAAAAGCCGGAGTGGGCAGCTAGCGTCCTCAAAGAATATGGCGAAAGGGTGGCTATCGCACTGGACGTTAAAGACGGCAAATTGGCGACCCGCGGCTGGGTGCAAACAGCAGATGACCTGGATTTGGCCCTCGAACGCCTGAACCAGGCCGGCTGCCAGTGTTTCGTCGTGACCGACGTGAACTCTGACGGGATGCTGCGCGGCCCGAATATCGAGCTGCTCAAGCATGTGTGCGCCCGCACGGACGCCCAGGTGGTGGCCAGTGGCGGTATCTCTTCGCTGGCTGATCTTGCGAGCTTGGCAAACCTCACCCGCATCGGGGTAAGGGGGGCCATAATCGGCACCGCGCTGTATCTGGGCAACTTCACCTTGGAAGAAGCCCTGGGGCTTGGCGGCGATTACGGCGATTAGCCCTGCGCAACCTGGCGCTCGTATTCGGCGATGCCCGCCGAAGAGATCTGCACGTCGACGAGTTCGTCTGGATAACCGCTGAAACCGCAGATACAGTTGCCGTCCGCGCTGATCACAGCGCCCCGCCACGGGGATTCGTTGCCGAGAAGTTCGCGGATCGATGCGCCAGAATTTGTCTTGTTGCGCCGGGCGTAGGCAATCTTCTGGGCAACATGGGCATCGGTATTCTCACCTTCGTTGACGACGCGGCCATTTAGCTCGCCGGGGAGCGCGAAGTACTCTCCGATCAAACGCAAAGACGTGTTCCACTGGTTCTCGATATCGGCATCGCGCACTTGAACCGAAGCGGTGCCATGCGACGGGCCGTTGCCGTGTTCTTCATAGGCCGCCGTCGCTGTGGCTTCCATTGCGTCCAATATGGCGGTGAGATTCATAGTCGTTCTCCTGTGTGGGTCTTGCTCGCAACCAACATCCACGCTGGCCGCAATTTGTGTAAACGATATCCCAGACACGCGTGATTGCCGGTTCGCATCCACCGTCAAATGCTGCGCGGATAACGGGCCGATAGGCTAGGTGAACTCGCGGCTAGAGGCCCGGGGTGCAAATCAGCTCGTTTGAATCTTCGATGAAGACGGCTTCAAATCCGCCGACTTCGCGCTGGAAATCAAGGCCTTCGCCGACTCCCATCACTATCATCGCGGTTGATATGGCTTTTGCCAGGCAGCTGTCATCAGAAATCACCGTTACCGAGCGAAGGGCGGAATTGGCGGGGTTTCCCGTCCGCGGATCTCGAATATGGCTGCCTTGTGCGCTGGGGGCTTCGTAGTTGCCCGATATAGAAATGAAGCCTTCCCTAAGCGCGAGAGTGGGCGAATTGACTGCCTGAGCCGGTTCCGGCCCGTGAATGCCAACCCTCCAAGAGTCGCCGCTTTCAGGTTCACCCAAAACTCCGATGGCAGACTGCCCGAAATTCACCAGGGCAGATTCCACCGCATATTCACGCAGAATCTCGATCACGCGTTCTACCGCGAAGCTCTTGGCAATTCCGCCTAGGCCGATTTGGGAGCCGGAGAGAACTCGGAAGTAGTCCGCTTCGCGTTGCAGGGCGGGGATGTCTCGGATTGCCCCAAAACACACGTCAAAGGCACCTGAAGTAAGCTTTTGATAATCAATTGCCGCCTGAAGCAGCTTCGCGGTGTCCGCATCGACGCTATGCCAAATATCGGGTTCGCGGTTGAGCTCGGATATGAGGCTTTCGGGTCGAAACCTAGACCACAATCCACTGAGCCTTTGGCACTCCAGATTGGCCGCGATGACAGCTTCGTCAAGTCTGCCCCCATTTCCTTGGATGGTGACTGACGAGTTCATGCTCAAGAAAACCGATTGCCACATGCATTTATTCAACGCGAGCTTGTCTGGAAACGTCGTTAACGGCTTGTAAGAATTTCCTATGAGTTAGCGACGCCCCGGTGCTGGAATCTCCACAGGCAGATCGCCTGTTCTGCCTCGCCCGCCCGATTTCACCGCCAAGGCTGCCCGGCAAACGACGCCGGCAAACGAGCCTGGGGCGACGG